>CBHEUU010000250.1:0-6953 GCA_965990355.1 uncultured Chitinophagaceae bacterium | reverse complement strand
CTCGAGCAAACAAACCCCAATGCAGCAGCGGTCGATAACGGTTATAAAACCGAAACCGATATTGCTTCGGGTGTATATGGTGTATACCAGTCTTTAAGAAGCTCAAACTGTGTAGGTGAAGGCGCACAGTTGTGGACGGATGACCGTGCAGATGATATCAACACAACGGATAACCAATCAAACAACGGAGAACCTTTCCAGTTTTCCGCCTTTTCACTGGTGCCAAGCAATAGTTATCTGCAAAGCCACTGGTCAGCTTTGTATGTTCCGATATCGAGGGCTAATCTTATACTGTCTATTATTGATAATATCAGTTTTGGCAGTAATGCAACCAAAACACAGTACATAGCAGAACTCAAATTTATCCGGGCATATATGTATTATAACCTGGTAAGGGAGTTTGGCGATGTGCCTTTGGTTACTGAAAGACTGACAGCTCCGGAGCAGGCGGCAGCATTAACTGTAAGGGTAAAAAGGGAGCAGGTGTACGCGCAGATAGTAGCAGATCTGAAAGATGTTGTTGGCAGTAATTTGCCTGTGGTACAGCCCGCTGCTGCCAAAGGCCGTGTGTCTTTGCAGGCAGCGAATGCTGTGTTGGGTCAGGTGTATCTAACCATGGCAACAACACTGGATGAAGGGAAGGCTGATAACCTGAACAATGCGAAGACCTATCTGTTGTCTTGTTACAATCAAAAAGCATTTGCCAATCTTTCCGATATTCCTTTTGCAGATGTATTTGATGTGTCGAAGAAAGCAACCAACCAGGAAATTATTTTTCAGATCGTATATAAACAAGGCGATGCGAGTTATTCTTCTTCACTGGCGAGAACTAACCAGGCAAAGGGCGAAACCATTAATTCATTATTCGTTTCGCAAGGCTCAGGTGGACTTTTTACCAAAGACTTGTTGAACGAATTTGAAGCAGGCGATCTGAGAACAAGTTTTTCTGTCAAGCTTGCGCCTGCTACTTCAGCCTATTTTATTACCAAGTTCAGGGATGCCAGTGCAACTGCAGGAACTCTTGGTTATGGTGGAAACGACTGGATACTGATAAGATATGCTGATGTTATTTTGAACCTGGCAGAAGTGTTTATGTACCTGAATGATGACGCCACAGCTATCAGTTATCTCAATATGGTACGTGCCCGTGCACAAAGACCTGATTATGCCACTATGATGACAGACCCTGTTTATGCTGCAAAATACCCGAGCCTGAAACTTGCTATTTTGCATGAGAGAAGGGTGGAGCTGGCATTTGAGCACCATCGCTGGCATGATCTCACCCGTTTCTTTAATGCAACGGACCTGGTTGCTTATTTTAAAGCAAAGAACCAGGCGGATTATGACAACTCGCCTTTGAGCAATTTTACTACTAAGGATTATTATTTCCCTATTCCTTATAATGAGTATAAACTGGACCCGGTGAAAATGTATCAGAATCCTGGCTACTAAGGACTAAAACATTAAACTCCCATAAAGACACAAAGAGCACAAAGGATTTTTCTTTGTGCTCTTTGTGTCTTTATGGGATACCAGTTTACTCATTGTTTACAATTTGATAATCTGCCTCAAAAAAGCCCAACTGTATTTTTGCCCCACCGGATCAAATACAGGTATTAAACCAGGATCCCGCTGATTAAATAGGGCATAATGAAAACTGCTTATTCAGAAATTGAATTAGCTGTAGCGCTGGCTGCAGGCAGCAAGGATGCTTTCGATACCATCTATCTATTATACAATCGTCCTGTTTATGCCAACATCTTCAAAATGGTTTGCGAACCGCAGCAGGCCGAAGATCTGTTGCAGGAAGTTTTTTTAGCGCTTTGGGAAAACCGGTGCAGTATTCATAATAACAAATCGGTAGCAGGATGGTTATTTGTGGTGAGCTACAACAAAGCCGCTTCTTTTCTTAAAAAGAGACTGAAGGAATCTATGATGATGACGGAATGGCCTGATGGCTTTGAGCCGGCTGTTCAATACACTGACGACGAGGAAACGCTATACGAAGCCCAGCTTGAAATACTGCAGGATGCCGTTGATAAGCTGCCCTCGCAAAAACGAAAAGTATTTCGCCTCTGCCGTCTGGAAGGTAAATCTTATGAAGAGGTTGCCGAACTCCTTGATATCTCCGTTTCTTCCGTAAAAGATTACCTGAAACAAGCCACAAGGCTTGTCAAGACGCATATATCCCTCAAACATGCAGGAAGTACTGCAGGTATTGGATTGATCCTGTTATATCTCTAAGCTTCTTCCTACTCTTAACCTTATGGTAACACAGGAAACATCCCCATTGCAATCACTGCAGGGTATTTATAAATGTAATTATGCAGGATATAGAAAAACTGATAGAGAAATTCTGGAACGGGACTGCCAGTCATGAAGAAAAAGAACGGCTGGCTGAATACTTCAATGGGACCGACACTGAATATAAAGAGTTCCGTTTGAAAGAATTCAGAGAAAAGCTTGAAAAGCCTCATTCTTTGCTTACTGATGAAAAAGCTGCTTCAATCCTGGCTGAATTGCACCGGCAGATAATATTTGAGCCGGAAAAAAAGACGGCAAAACTGGTGAAGGTGAAATGGAATTTTAAATGGGTGGCCGCTGCTGCTATATTCCTGGCAATTGCCGGTGTTGTGAGTTATTATCTTTTGTTGCCGAAGAGTACACCCACTATTGCAATCCGGCAGCAACCTGCGCAGCAGGATGATTGGAAAGAAGTGGTGAATGATCAGCAAGTAATAAAAATTGAAAAACTTATAGATGGATCTGTTGTGAAAATGGAACCTGGCAGCCGCATCTGTTTCAAAGCATCTTATGGGTCAGCTGCCCGGAATATTGAACTGGAAGGAAAAGCAAGTTTTGATGTAGCGAAAGATCCGGCAAAGCCATTTACGGTTCATGCCAAAGGATTTGCTACTACTGCATTGGGGACTGTTTTTGTGGTGGATGCCAGCAGGCAAAACAGATTATCTGTCCGTTTGCTTGAAGGGAAAGTGCGTATAAAAGATATTAACCGCCAGGCAGATTCAATGATATATACATACCTGGTAGCGGGAGAGGAATTTATGGCGGATACGCGGACCAATCATCCGGTTGTAAGCAGGTTTGTAATAAAACCGGGATCAACGGATCAGAGGCTGGTAAAAACAGATGTGGAAGAGCAGAATGATACATCGTCATTGGTTTTCAAAAAAACATTGCTGGCTGATGTTTTTGAAAGGCTCTCTGCTCATTTTGGTGTGACGATCCAGTTTGAAAAAAGAAAAACCGGGAAGCAATCATTTACAGGATCATTTAATCAGCGTGATTCACTACAGCAGATACTGGAAGTGATCTGTAACCTGAATGAGCTAACGTACAAAGAGGAAGGAGCCCGGATAATAATCAAATAAAAAAACGAAAGGCATGATTTAGTGTGCGGAAACGCGCAACAGGAAACTATTGTCCAAACTATTCAAATAACAAGCTATGATAATGAAGATTTCATTTTTACACTGGCACAGAAGATGGAGCTTTCTCCTGTTATTGATCCTGGTCAGTTATGGCGCCTGGTCGCAACAGCCAGCACAGATCAAAGGCTCTGTGCTTAGTGACACTGGTGAGCCACTGGTAGGAGTTACTGTAAGCGTGAGCTCAGCTGGTAAGACAGCACAGGCCACTACTACCAGCGAAAAAGGCCTCTTTTCTTTTTCCAATCTGAAGGCCGGCAGCAAGTATGATTTCATGTTCAGCTATGTAGGATATGATTCATATACAGAAAAGGATTTCCCGATCAATGCCGGAGAAAACAACAGCCTGCTTGTTAAACTGAAAAGGAATATTACCACATTTAATGAAGTGGTGGTAACCGCGCTTGGTATCAAACGGGAAGAGAAATCACTTGGATATGCTGCGCAAACAGTTAATGAAAGTGCGCTGAAAGATGCTAAAACAAATAATTGGGTAAATGCTTTATCCGGAAAAGTAGCAGGATTAAATATTATGGGTGCCGGTGCAGGACCAATGGGCTCTTCACGCATTACCTTAAGAGGTGAATCATCTCTTAACCTCGATAATAATCAGGCATTGATTGTTATTGATGGTGTGCCTGTAAGTGGCAAGATCACTGGTACAGGCTTCACTTCCCATCTTTCAGCAGATAACCCTATCGATTATGGATCGAATGTATCGGATATCAACCCTGATGATATCGAAAAGATCACGGTATTGAAAGGCCCTGCTGCTACTGCCCTTTATGGAAGCCGCGCTGCAGGTGGTGCAATGGTGATCACAACAAAATCGGGCAGTAAGGCAAAGGGATTGGGTATTACCTATAATCTAAATGCCAGTATGGACCAGGTTAACCGCTGGCCCGACTATCAATATGAATATGGTGAAGGTCGTGTAGATACTTATTTTTCTTATGGAGATAGTCCTGATGGACCCAACACCGGCACCTCTGCAGGGGGTGGCCGCTCTTGGGGGCCGAAGTACAATGGTCAGATGTATTTCCAGTATAATCCGAATTCTCCTGATGGTAAACCAACAGAGCGTACGCTTTGGGCCCCTTATAAAGATGCTCGTACAGGATTCTTCCGTACTGGTCATACAATTTCCAACAGCGTATCCATTGAAGGAGGCGGGGATAAAGGGAATGCACGGCTTTCTTTCACACATTTGAAAAATAAATGGATCATTCCCAATACAGGATATGAACGGATGAATGTTGCTTTATCTCTGTCACAAAAGATAACCGATAAATTTAAAATATCCGGTAAGGTGAACTATACACATAAAGAAAGCGACAACCTTCCTGCTGCAGGTTATAACAACCAGACATTGATGTATTTTCTGATCATCGGCACCACCACTAACGTAAGACCAGAATGGTTTAAACCTTACTGGATGCCGGGGTTGGAACAGGTGCAGCAAAGAAGACCTTTTTATGCAGGCCCTGATAATCCTTATCTCGGCATGTATGAGATGCTCAACAAAATGAATAAGAATGGAGTGGTGGGGAATGTATCTGCCAGTTATGAATTCACCGATAAACTGGAATTAATGGTTCGCTCAGGTGTTGACATGGCTTACGAGTCCCGTTCGCAGCAACGCCCGTTCAGCATGACGAAATATCCGCGGGGTATGTTCCGTACGCAGGACGTATTCAGCTATGAAACCAATACGGATGCCTTGCTGACGTATAAAGATGAGATCAACAATGATTTCAAGTATACTGTATCGGCTGGAGGCAACTTAATGCATCAGTCGTATGATTTTGATGGCATGTATGCCGACCAGCTTTCACAACCTGGCGTTTATCAGATCTCCAACAGCCTTGATCCTGCGGTAGCTGATCCGCAGCGAAGCAGGAAGTCGATCCATAGCCTTTATGGCATGGGCCAGCTGTCCTACCGCGAAAGGATCTTCCTGGATGTAACAGGCCGGAACGATTGGTCGAGTGCATTACCCTATACTAACAACTCATTCTTTTATCCTTCTGTAAATACAAGTTTTATCCTGGATCAGTTGATTAATCTTCCCGCAGCAGTCTCTTTTGCAAAGCTGAGACTGTCGTGGGCGCAGGTGGGTAATGATACCAGGCCGTATCAAACAAGCAAATACTATGATGGTATTTATGGAAACAGCTTTACCAATCCTTCTGTTCTTTATAATGCTAACCTGAAACCCGAGATCACTTCCAGCTTTGAAGCAGGAATGGATGTGCGTTTATTTAAAAACAGGTTGGGTATTGATGTTGCGGCTTATACCAATAATAGCCGCAACCAGATCATTGCGATCCCGCTTGACCCCACTTCAGGATATGCAAGTAAAATGGTGAATGCCGGATTGATCAACAGTCGTGGAGTTGAGGTGAAACTGACAGGCAAGCCCATTGAAAGCCGTTCTTTCACTTGGAATACAACACTCACCTGGTCGATGAACCGCAGTTATGTGCGGGAACTGGCAGAAGGAATCACCAGCCAGATCATTTATGCACATGGCACGGATGTAACTGTTGAAGCAAGAGTAGGTGGCCGTATGGGCGATCTGTATGGAAAAGGATTTCAGCGTTCACCGGAAGGAAAGATCATTTATACTTCTACTGGTGTGCCTGCACCGCTTGATCCTGTTACAAAGAAATGGGGAAATGCTTTTGCAGATTGGAAAGCAGGATGGTTGAATGAGTTTACATTTAAGAACTTTCGCGTCAGTTTATTGATGGATGGACAAAAAGGTGGAGATATGTTTTCCCAAACCAATCACAAGAACAATGAATTCGGGAATACCAAGATCACTCTCCCGGGTAGGGATGGAGGTATTGTAGGAGACGGTGTGGTATTGCAACCCGATGGAAAATATGCTCCCAATACAGTAAAGGTGAACGCAAGGACTTATTATGAAAATGTATATGCAAGAAGCAATGCTGAAATGAACATCTTTGATGCGTCTTTTCTTAAAATAAGAGAACTGCGGATTGAATATGCATTGCCTGCACGGCTGGCGGGCAAGATCGGATCAAGACAGGTGCTGGTGGCGTTGTATGGAAGGGAGCTTTTCAATTTTACAGATTTCCCTGCTTTTGATCCCGAAGGGGGCAATCTCAACAGCGGCACTTTAACACCAGGTGTTGAGCTGGCGCAATTCCCAACACCCCGTACTATGGGTGTCAATCTTACTTTTAAATTTTAATTATTGATCGTATGCGTATCCATCGTTTATACATAATAATGATAGCAGCGCTTGCTGTATTGTCTTCCTGCACTAAAAATTTTGAAGAGATCAATAAGGACCCGATCCGTCCAACTACAATTACGCCGGGTGTTTTATTAGGTCAAATGCAATACCGCCTTGTTAACACCAGCATCTCTATGGCCAAAGGCTTTACGCATGAACTGATGCAGGTTACAGCACCCCGTGAAAGTACCAGTGGTGGAGTGCACCGCTATGTGATCACCGAAGGTTCAGGCAATGGT
>CBHEUU010000249.1:0-6991 GCA_965990355.1 uncultured Chitinophagaceae bacterium | reverse complement strand
CATTGTGCTGGATAACGGAGAAAAAACAATTGACTGCGGTACATTGAAAACAGCCGGTTTCCTGCGCTGCAAAGTAGTGGCAGATGTCAATGGCAAAAAATATACAGGCATGGCAACGGCAGGATATAATCCAATGGAAATCCTTCCCACCGCCAAACTACCCGATGATTTTCTCAGTTTCTGGGAAACTGCAAAATCGGAAGCGGCGCTTCTGCCACTTGATCCGCGCATGACGCTTGTGCCGGAAAGAAGTACGCCCGAGGTGAATGTGTATCATATCAGTTTTCAGAATTACAAAGCCGGGTCCCGCATTTTCGGCATGCTATGCGTACCTAAAAAAGAAGGTAAATATCCGGCCGTGCTCAAAGGTCCCGGTGCCGGTGTAAGAGCGTATAAAGGCGCTATGGACCTGGCACGGCATAATATTATTACCCTGGAAATAGGCATACATGGCATTCCTGTGAATATGCCCGACAGCATTTATAATTACCTGAACACCGGCGCGCTGAACGGATATTCATCCTATAACCTGGATAATAAAAACAGTTATTACTATAAGCGGGTATACTTAGGATGCGTAAGAGCCATCGACTTTCTTTATACTCTTCAACAATTCGACGGAAACAGGCTTGCCATGCTTGGCGGCAGCCAGGGCGGCGCACTATCTGTTGTTACTGCAGCACTGGATAAACGTGTAAAATACCTGGTTTCGCTTTATCCGGCATTAAGTGATGTTACCGGTTACCTGTATGGCCGTGCAGGCGGCTGGCCACACATGTTTTATAATACAACATCAGAGCAGGTAGATAAAAAGAAACTGGAAACCATGGGCTATTACGATGTAGTAAATTTTGCCCGGCAGGTAAAGATCCCTGGATTCTATACATGGGGATATAATGATGAGACCTGTCCTCCAAATTCCACCTTCTCTGTTTATAACAGTATTACCGCCCCGAAAGATTTTTGTGCCGCGCCGGAAACCGGTCACACGGCCAATGCCGCACAGTGGGATAAGATCAATTCCTGGCTTATTGAAAAATTATCTGCAGATAAATAAAACCTGATTAAATAACATTAAATAACGATTGCTATGAAACCATGTAAGAAATTTCATCCTATGAACCGGATAGTATCCCTGATAATAGTTGCAAGTTTCTGCTTTCAGCAGGTATCAGCCGCTATCTATTATTGCAATCCCGCCACGGGCAGCATGTCTAACAACGGTTCTTACGGTAGTCCCTGGAGTACACTGGAAGCTGTTTTCGCAGCTAACAAAACTTTTGTAGCAGGCGATCTGATACTGCTGTATGGCGGCTATCACGGGCTGCCGGTTGTAAAAGGCTTCAACACAGGTTATGTGAGCATACGCGCGGTACCCGGGGAAACGCCGCAGTTAAAAAAGCTGATTGCAAACGATGCCAAATACTGGTTCATCGCCGGTTTATCTGTCAGCCCCGAATTTGCAGGCTCTTATGAAAAAGGTCATTTTGTCCTCGTTAACCCCAACTCAAGTTATATCACTATTGAGGATTGCCGTGTGTTTTCTACGGCCAGTATAGCAGGGTGGAGTGGCGACACTGTATTGGCGAGGTTCGGAAATGGCATCGTTATAAACGGCCCCAATTGCCGCGTAAAAAACAATATCGTAAAAGAAGTGCATTACGGTATCGTTATCAACAAAACAGCTACCGGAACCAACGTCGTTAATAATACAGTGGAAGGTTTTGATGAAGATGCATTGCGGGGACTGGCCAGTTATTGTAAGTTTGAATACAACCTGGTAAAACGCTGCTACAGTATCAACGAAAAACACGATGATGGTTTCCAGAGCTGGACAGTAGACAGCGCAGGCAATCCCGGCCAGGGCACTTTATACAATGTCGAGCTTAGGGGTAATGTGTTTATCAATGCGGAATCAGCCAGCCAGCCATTTGCCAATGACGGATATGGCTTTCATGGTATTGGCTGCTTCGATGGTTTTTATGAGAACTGGGTGGTAGAGAATAATCTTATTGTAGGGGACTGGCCCTATACATTCTGTTTCAACGGCGCCGTCAACTGCCGGATAGCCAATAATACAGTGATGACCAACCCGCTGAATTTAAGACCAGACCGCCCATTTATCACCATTGTGAACCATAAAACACGGGGACCGGGATCCAACACTGTTTTGAAAAATAACCTTACCGATTCGATGGCTTATATAGCACCCTGGGTAACACAGAGCAACAATATTGTCTCCACTGCCTACACTTCTCTTTTTGTGGATTACGCCAATTTTGATTTTCACCTGAAATCAACCAGCGCTGCTGTAGATGCAGGATCTTCTACCAATGCACCGGCTATTGATCTCGACAGTAACCTGCGCGTTGTTCCTTACGATGTAGGTTGTTATGAATATATAGGCGCTGCAAAGCAAATGGCTGGTTCCAGTCTTCCTGAAACACACAGGGAATCATCCCTGGAAGTGTTTCCCAACCCCGTGCAGCAAACGATGATCATACGGCATGCCGCCGCGGCAGCCGGTACCACTATCAGCGTAATAAGCTCCGACAGCCGGGAAGTTCTCACCATAAAAGTGAAGGAAGGATCTGTGAGAACTGATTGCAATCTGCAAAGAATACCGGCAGGCCATTACCTGGTAGTGCTTAAACACCACGGCAAAGCAGAGACCATGCAAATAATAAAATTATAATCACCGGCTAGCAGTTGCCTCATAAAGGACAGAATTTTAAATAAAACAAATGAAACTATTTCCGATCATATTTTTATGTCTGCCGCTGTTTGCTTCTTCACAGAAAAACAGTTCCGGTACAGGGCAGGTGTATTCCACGCTATGGGGTAAAAAAGGTGAACGATGGAATAAAAAACAATTACCTGATTTTAAACAAGCAGGTTACCGGGAAAACCGTGTATCTATTCCCAGTTTTCCTGTGGCAGTAAATCTCCTTGACTTCGGTGGTAAAGGTGATGGTATTACAGATAACACCAAAGCACTCCGTTCTGCTATACAAGAATGTGGCAGCAGGGGCACCATATTTATACCAGCTGGTAACTATCACTTCAGGGATACCATTGTGATCAGGAAAAGCGGTGTATCTATACGCGGAGCGGGCACAGCAGCTACTACATTATTCTTCGAAAAAGGATTGGAAGAATTATATCCTGATTACGGCATTCACTATCCCAAACAATCATGCTGGTCATGGAGTGGCGCTATGATCTTATTCAGCGATTCCTTATCCGAATCAGGCATTGAACAACTCACCATCCGGTTCCCTGACCAACCCTGGGCCGGTCATACCTACGATGAAAGAGGTTATAATGCCATAGGATTTTCTTCAGGTGCACATAATAATTGGGTGCGCGAGATCCGGTTTGTTGGAGCCGATATGGGGATATGGATAGACAGTACATCACACCATATTACAGCCGAACGCTGGGTATTGGATTTTGAAACGATCAGAGGATCAAAGCCGCTTTCAGGACATCATGGCGTCAATATTACAGGCAGCTATAACCTGCTGCAGGATTTTGAACTCAAAGGAAAATACCAGCACGATCTTTCGGTGGAAACATCTGGTGCGAAGTATAACGTATTCCGGAAGGGTAAAGGAAAAGATCTCGCTATCGATCACCACAATCATGAACAGGCCTACAATCTTTTCACTGCTCTGGATGCAGGTCTTGGTACCAGGCTTTATTTTTCAGGAGGCATCTCTACACCAAGAGGCATTTCTTTTAACGAAACCTACTGGAATATTACTGCTGTGAACAACATGAACTATTGCGACCAGCATAATGATCAATCGAAACAAAGTGCAAATAATATTGGTGTAGGCATTAAAACAACGCGGGTATCGGAAATGAGCGACCGGCATAACAACTGGTTCGAAACTATTCCGCCGGAAAAATTATTTCCGCAGGACCTGTACCAGGCACAGATGAAATTTTATGGATACAAGCGATAATCACCAGCTAATGTTTTATCTGTACCATACCATTACTGTATGCCGTTGCACGGTAAAAATAACGGCATACATGCTGGTATTGCTGTGGGCTGTATCCGCTTCTGCAATGCCTGATAACGGATCAATGATCATTATTCATAACAACCAGTCTTTTGAGCGAACAGAAATTCTGCGCATCAACAGCCGGGATTTTGGAAAGCGTTCCATTACTTCCTATCCGGTGATCATCCGGAATCATACACAGTTGATAAGCCAGCCTGCTGATATCAATAAAGACGGATTATGGGATATGCTGTTTATGGAAGTACACCTGTTGCCTTTCTCTGCCGACACTTTATCATTGCACTGGCAGTCCGGTCAATCAGGCATTTATAAAAAACTGACCAATGTACGCTTCAGCCTTCGCGGCAGCAATGGCCTTCCCCAACGGGAAATTACCGATAGCTTTCGCCTTCGCAATTACATACAGGACATTGGCAATCCCGTATACCAGTTGGAAGGACCGGGTATTGAAAATGATAAGGTTGCTTTCCGTGTTTTTTTTGACCACAGGAACGGCAAGGATATTTATGGGAAACTTATCCCTGATCCGGTATTGGATACTATTGGCATTAACAGCAACTGGCATACGCTTCAGAATTGGGGCATGGATATATTGAAAACCGGCCGTTCACTTGGTGCGGGTGCATTTGCGGTAAGAGAGGCTGGCATCAATTATAAGCTGGCTGATGCCGACAGCAGCGTGTTTACCCAATTGTATGAAGGACCGTTGGCAGCCTCCTTCCGCCTGGATTTTTATCACTGGGATGCAGGCACTAAAAAGCTAAAAGGTAGCGAAGTTATTACTCTATTGAAAGGGGACTATTTTTATACCACAACACTTCATTTGCCGCTAACCAGCGGACAGACTTTACTGCAGGGATTTGCTAATTTTTATGACGACAGCCTGACTGTATTGAAGCATAACCGTAAATACTGTTCTGTATCCACTTTCGGGAAGCAGGCTGAAGGCACTTCTTCCATGCTTGGCCTGGCCATCATGGTGCCGCAACAATGCTTTTTATCATCCGGCTGTGAGGATAGTACGGGCATATTGCCAAACAGCTGTTATGTGAATATGAAAATACAGCATAGTATCACCACCTTATTTTTTGCCTGCTGGGAAAAAACAGCTGCACGCTTTACAGAAAAACAGGGTTTCACCAGTTATCTCCAGGAAGTGGCAGACAGGCTGGCGCATCCCGTACAAATAACAATATCAAAAAAATATAAATGATGCAAAGAAGACAGTTTACCAGGGCGTTTTCGATGATGGCTTTAAGTCCTTTGCTGGCTCCGCTGGCAGCAAAGGCCAATGAAGAAACAGGGTTAATGGATCAGGCGATCTCAACAGAAGGTGCTTTCACCGGGGCGGGATTACCAGAGCAATTACCCGCGAATATCCAAAAGCTGATTGAAAATGTAATGGCGCCCGGATATCAAAAAGTAAATACCGATTGGTTTGGTTCTATCCAGATAGAAGGGCTGCTGCGTTTTGCCAAAAGAGATTACCGGAAAGGATACGATTTTGCCGTCAATTGGTTTAACTATCATGTTGAACACGATAAAAAACTAACAGATGAAGAATATTACCGGCAATATGAAGGCAATCGCGCAAGGATCATAAGAGAAGGGCCACTGGCCTTTGCTTTATATTCTGCCAACCTGGGTGTTGCCTTCCCTGTACATGAATTGTATAAGATCAATAAAAACGCGGACGCAAGAACAGTATGCTTTAATGTTGCTGATGCCATTCTCCAATATGCCGCGAGAGATCGTTTTGGTATGCTGGCGCATGACGATTTCAACTTCACAGACTTTGCTATACCGGATACTGCTTATTGGGCTACACGTGCCAATGCGATTGCCGCTTCATTATGTACCAACAAAGAACTGGCAAATGTATACTGGAAGCAATCCATCTTCCAACTGGAGCAGGGTATTGATAGTTTCCTGGATAAAGAGAAAGGGTTGGTCCGCACCGGTCTTTTCAAAGGCTTGCCAGGTAAAACATACTGGTGCCGCTCACAGGGTTGGTTATTGTGGGCAATGGGTGGACTGCTGAGATACCTGCCACCTTCTCATCCGAAATTTAAGATTATAGCAGCCGACATGCAGCTTATAGCCGATGGTCTCAAAAAATATCAGAGTGCTGCCGGTGCATGGCGTGTGCTGGCAGATGACTCCTCAACACCGGAGGAAATCACCGGCACGAGTATGATCCTTTCCGCATTAAAAGAAGCCTGCCGGAAAAAATGGATTGACGGCAGCCGCTACGAAGAGATGCTGCAGAAAGCCTGGTCGTACACCTGCAGTTCAGTTGATAAAGAAGGGAACGTACACAATGCTTATACCGGCTGGGCCGTACCAGCAGAAAACAAACAAACCACACTCATGGATCAACGTTTCATGGGCTTTGTGCCAGGCATAGTAATGCTGGCAGCCGATGAAATGACCCGTTGATCCGTTTAAAACAAAATCTGAATGCCCATTAATATCTTATCCTTATCCCATAAAGAAGCGCTTTATATCCTGGATGCTATATTGGAAAAAGCATCCAGCGATGGCGGCGCACCGGTAGCCATATCGGTGGTAGATGCCGCTGCAAAACTTATTGCATTTATAGCTATGGATGGAGTAGCACCGGCCAGCATCAAACTTAGCCAAAGCAAAGCCTATTCTGCAGTGATAGGTCAGAAAGACACTGCACACTGGGCTATGATACCGGAAAAAATAAAACATTTTGATATGCGCAACTGGACCGATGAAAACTTTACCGGTTTTACAGGCGGTATTGCCCTTATCAGTAACGGACAAGTGATAGGAGGTATCGGTATCAGCGGCAGAAAAGGCAAAATGAACGAAACAGACGAGATTATGCAGGACAGCGAACTGGGAAAATATGGCGAGAACCAGTTACTTCAAATACAATAACAATGGAATTAAAAACATTACCTAAAACCAACCGGAAAATATCTCCG
>CBHEUU010000248.1:0-6993 GCA_965990355.1 uncultured Chitinophagaceae bacterium | reverse complement strand
TGGTGCTGCGGATGGATGGATTGTGCAAACGGACTATATTGGCAATATTCTCTGGCAGGTAAACCTGGGAGGTGCAGGCAATGATGTTTTTCGACAAGTTGTTGCCAATGCAGATGGCACATTCACATTAGTAGGAAGCACCAGTTCCGCTAATGCGGCTTCCAATGGAAACAAAGGAGGCAGTGATGTATGGGTCGTAAAAATCAATTCTACCGGACAGGTATTATGGTCTAAGACTTTTGGTGGTGCACAAACAGACCATGGCTTTGGTCTTACAAGAACGCAAGATAATGGCTATCTTATTTCGGGTGCAACCAATTCCAGTGATGGAGATGTGACCGGAGCCCTGGGTGAATACGATGGCTGGCTAATTAAAATTACTAGTGAAGGTGAACTGGTCTGGCAGAAGACCATCGGAGCCAATAAAGATGATTTTTTATTTGGCTCGTTATATCATGCAGAAAATGAGTTTACGGTGGCTGGTATGACAAAGCCAGGAGATCCAAGCGATAGACCTGATGGGTATATTGTGAGATTGGGAAATACTTCACATATTAAGGGAACCATCACCGCTCCTTTGTCTTTTGCCGGGGCTCTTATTACCGCAACTAAAACCGGCTTTGAACGTGCAACAACCCCAGTAAATAATCAATATGGGATGGATCTGGAACTCGGGTCATATACTCTGAAAATGGAACTGCAAAATCCTTATTATACGGTGACTCCGATTTCTTCAAATGTCAACTTCTCTGCTTATTTTGATACAGCCACAGTGGATTTTACAGTACAGCCGATTCCGGGTCAACAGGATCTTGCTATTAGTGTAATTCCGCTGAGCATAGCCAGGCCTGGCTTTGAACAACAGTATAAAATAGTATATCGTAATGTAGGCACAACCACTATTGCAAGTGGGCAGGTATCTTTTGTGAAAGACAATAGGCTTGATTTTGTTTCGGCTGATCCTGTGCTTTCTTCACAGTCAGGAAATACATTAAACTGGAGCTATTCCAGTCTGGAACCTTTTGATACTGTAACCATTCTTTTGAAACTTAAAATACAGGCACCTCCAATCGTTCAACTTGGTGATACGCTAAGTTCTTCTGCAATGATAGATCCGGTATCATCGGATCAAACGCCAGCCGATGATACAGCCCTGATCCGCCAACTGGTGGCAGGTTCATATGACCCCAACGATAAAGCCGGCAACTGGGGCAGTTTTATGACGGTTCAGAAAGCAGCAAGCTCTCCATATATCAATTATGTTATCCGCTTTCAAAATACGGGTACTGATACTGCTTTCACTGTGCATGTAAGAGATACGCTGGACTCACGGCTTGATTGGACCAGTTTGCAAATGCTTGGTGCCAGCCATAAATACAATCTTTCCATTACTAATAAAAACAAGCTGGATTGGGAGTTTGATGATATTAAGCTGGTTGACAGTAATAGAAACGAACCAGCAAGCCATGGCTATGTTGCTTACCGTGTTAAAACAAAAAACCATATTCCGGTGGGTGATACGATTAACAATACAGCCTCTATCTATTTTGATTATAATCTTCCGGTGATAACTAATAATGCCTTTACCAGGATTGTGAACGGAAGTATCTCCCTGCCACTTACACTTCTTGATTTCAGAGCCGGTTACCAGAATCCTGAAGCTATACTTTTCTGGCAAACGGCCGATGAGTACAATGTTGACCGGTTTGAAATAGAAAGAAGCGTGGATGCCAATCATTTTGAAAAGGCAGGTACAGTGCCTTTCCTGCAATCCTCTGGTGGTTTCTATCAGTTCAAGGAAGACTTATCGGCAAAAACGGGTGACCTTTTTTATTACCGGTTGAAGATAATTGACCAGGATGGAACCTTTAAGTATAGCCGTACACAACTTGTTAGAAAAGGTGACCGGGGGAACACAGAGGTTATTGTGAGCCCGAATCCGATGTACAATGGAGTAGGCCGTGTTTATATAAACCTGGCTGCTGCTTCGGAAGTACAGCTCAATGTCATTGATATGCAGGGAAGAGTATGGCATCAACAATCCAGGAAACTGGAAAAAGGATTTAACAGCCTGCTATATGACATGTCTTTATTTCCGTCAGGAAACTACCTTTTTCAAATGAAAACAGGGGGAGAAACAAAAACAACCCGGTTCCTGGTAATAAAATAATTGTATGCCGAACAATGTGCTTTCAGAAGGGATAATTTCAAATTATTATCTGTCGTTATGACTTTTTTTCATTAAGAGTATCCCCTAAATCTGAAAATTACTTAACTTAGATCAATGCAAACCTTGCACCATGGCATCGGTTTTGCTGTTTTTCGCAAGAACTCACTCCGTTTTTAAAATCTCTGTGCGCAAGGCTAAAAGCCGTTTTATGAAAAACACAATGTCAAAAGGTTAAGGACTCAATACTGAGTCCTTTTCTTGTCTAAACAGGGTATAATTAGTGAGTTATGTCAATTATTTTTTTACCATCCTGATATTCTGCGATTTTCTTGTACTTTGTTGGCCGGAAATCCAAATCAATGATAAGATTAACGACCGTTAGCCTGCTGTTACTTTTTTTCCACAACTGGGTGTTTGCACAAGACATTGTTTTAAAACCAGGTATAAAAATTATTAAGAGCACAAAGATCAAAAAAGCGACCTATGATCTTAAAAATAGTGGCTCACCAGACAAACCGGCAGTAATAATAGAAGGAGAGGGCATTACCATTGATTTCAGTCAAGCAAACCTGGTAGGAAACCGGGATATTAATCATCCTGACATTTATCAGGGAATTGCAGTGCTGGTACAAAACAGCCGTAAAGTCACCATCAAAAATCTTACTGCCAAAGGATATAAAGTGGCTTTACTGGCCAGGAATGTAGAAGAACTCGTGATCGAGAACTGCGATTTTAGTTATAACTATCGCCCCCGTCTTCAAAGCTCACAACAAAAAGAAGATGTTTCAGACTGGCTCAGCTATCATCAGAATGAAAAAGATGAATGGCTGCGATATGGTGCAGGCATTTATCTCAGTCAATGCAGGAAAGCTGTAGTGAAGAACTGCAGGATCACCGGCAACCAGAATGCATTGCTGATGACAAGCTGCACGGATGGGCGGATCTATAATAATGATTTCTCTTTCAATTCTGGTCTTGGAATAGGAATGTATCGCTCTTCAGGTAACCGGATCGCCTATAACCGGATCATATTTAATATCCGCGGGTATAGTCATGGAATATACCAGCGCGGTCAGGACAGTGCCGGCATACTCGTATTCGAACAAAGTAACAGCAATGTGTTTTACAAGAACAATGTTACCCATAGCGGCGACGGATTTTTCCTTTGGGCAGGTCAGACTACAATGGATACAGGGAAAGGCGGTTGTAATGATAACCTGTTGCTGGAAAATGATTTTTCTTATGCTGCCACCAATGGTATAGAAGTTACTTTCAGCACGAATACAATCTCCGGTAACCGGATTTTTGAATGTGAGAATGGAGTATGGGGTGGATATAGTTTCAATACTGTCATCCGCAACAACCGTTTCCGGAACAACAAAGTAGCCATTGCGATAGAACATGGCCAGGAGAACAGCATCTCTTATAACTTATTCGACCAGGATAAACAGGCTATCCGCCTGTGGGCGATTGAAAAACAACCTGCGGATTGGGGATATGTTCAAAACAGGGATACCAGGAGCAGGGGGTACCGTATCGTTTCCAACAGTTTTAATAGAAATCCGGTTGTATTCAACTTTTCCCGCACCAATGGATTGAATGTATTCAGCAATACATTCTCCGGTTATGAACAGCTTTTCAAAACGGACAGTACTGTTGCAGGGCTGGATACAACGATGTATTATGAAATACTGGATCAAGTAGATACTTCAGTTTCATTGCCTGGGATAGCAACTCCGGCAGATCCTTTTAAAGGGACTGGCAAGTGGGCCGGCCGGAAGAATATCCGGATCACTGAATGGGGCCCTTATGATTTCCGCTACCCGCTTATCTGGAATAGCAATCCTGTTGATACCAGCGCCTGGATGGAATTTGAATTGCTGGGACCAAAAGGAAAATGGGTCATTAAAAACAGGAAGGGGCTTGACAGCCTTTCTGCAGTAAAGGGAGTATTCCCGGCGAAGCTCAGAGGCAAAAGAACAGGCACAGGCAGGGGAGGAAGCAGGGATATCGAACTTGAACTGGAGTACACTGGTGAGGCTGTAACGGGTCCTTTTGGAGAAAAAACTGCGGCCGGGAAGAAATATCCATTCCGGTTCACCCAATTCTTTCAACCCCTGGACTGGGAGGTGCTGTGGTTTAGAATGGATACAGCTTATTACAACCCTCTACGGGAAACCGGCCTGTTTGCTCCAACGGTAAGAATGGCGCCAGTAAAGCGGGACACCGTGAGCCAATTAGATTATGCCTGGTGGAATGGTCTGAAAGCAGATGGAAATGTATATGACCAGTTTATTACGACGGCCAGCGCCCGGACTCCATTACCGGCTGGTAATTATGAATTATCGGTGACCTGGCAGGATGCGATAAGGGTATATGTAGGAGAGAAAATAGTGTTGGATGAATGGAAGACTTTACCAAAAGGGGCAGATTCGGCGCCTAACCGAAGAATTAGACTGCATTTGACTGAAAGTCAGAATATTAGAGTGGAACACCTGGGTTTTAGCGGGTTCTCAGCCCTGGGAATTAAGCTTTTACCGGCAAGGTAGAGAAGGAAAAGAGCTAATAATATTGCCTTTACTCTAAAATTCTTACCCAAGTATTTGGAGGATATAGACGGCAAGCATACCTTTGCACTCCCAAAAGAAAATTGGGTTTTACAAAATGTCTCAGCGAATCAGAATCAAATTACAGTCTTACGATCACAACCTGGTGGACAAATCTGCCGAAAAGATCGTAAAAACAGTTCGCAGCACAGGTGCTGTAGTAACAGGTCCTATTCCTCTGCCTACACGTACCAAAATTTTCACTGTACTGCGTTCTCCGCACGTGAACAAGAAGAGCCGTGAGCAGTTCCAACTGGCAACACACAAACGCCTGCTGGATATTTACACCTCTTCAAGCCGTACAGTAGATGCGTTGAGCAAGCTGGACCTGCCCAGTGGTGTTGAAGTAGAGATCAAAGCGTAGTACCCGGTACTCGCGAATGGGCGTAAACGTCCGACCAGTTCTTATATAAATTAATTTTTTGCTATTCTCTCAACCCGCCGAAGCTTTAGTGTAGGAGGGAAAAAGAGCTCTGGCACATTTACATAAAACAAGCCATTCAGGGTTTGTTTACTACCGGTACTTCCCCATAAAGGAAAAGGTCGGTAGCAAACGGGGATTGAAGAGTTATAATTTGCCTTGGGTAAATTATATCCTGTCCCAATAATCCTGCAGGCATAAAAAGCAAACAATGAAAGGAATTATTGGTAAAAAGATTGGGATGACCAGCATCTTCGATCCCTCAGGCAAACAGACCGCCTGTACGATCATTGAAGCAGGCCCCTGTGTAGTTACCCAGGTCAAAACAGAAGCAACTGACGGGTACAACGCTCTCCAGCTTTCTTTTGGCGACAAAAAAGAAAAGCACTCCACTAAAGCCGAAGTGAATCACTTCGCAAAAGCTCAAACAGCTCCTAAAAAATTCTCTAAGGAATTTCGCAATTTTTCCATCGAAAAAAATATTGGTGAAACTATTACTGTAGACATCTTCGCTGAAGGCGATAAAGTTGAAGTAGTTGGTACCACTAAAGGTAAAGGTTTCCAGGGTGTGGTAAAACGCCATGGATTCAGTGGTGTTGGCCAGCAGTCTCACGGTCAGCATGATCGTCAGCGTGCTCCGGGTTCATTGGGTAACTCCTCTGATGCCAGCCGTGTAATGAAAGGTGTGCGTATGGCCGGCCGTATGGGCACTGACCGCGTAAAGCTGAAAGGATTGAAAGTGGTGAAAATCTTTGCCGATAAAAATTATATCCTGGTTAGCGGTTCTGTACCGGGCCACAATGGTTCCATTGTTTTGATCCAAAAATAAAAGACAAGAAAATGCAAGTTGAAGTTTTAAATACACAAGGAAAGAAAACAGGCAGAACAGTGGAACTGCCCGAGGATATCTTCGGGATTGAGCCTAATAACCACGTGATCTACCTGGCAGTGAAACAATACCTGGCTGCTCAGCGTCAGGGTACTCACAAAGTGAAGACCCGTGCTGAAGTGAAAGGTGCAAGCCGTAAACTGCACCGTCAGAAAGGTACAGGTGGAAGCCGTAAAGGTAATATCCGTAACCCCCTCTATAAAGGTGGTGGTACTATCTTCGGACCTAAGCCTCACGCTTACGACATTAAACTGAACCGTAAGGTGAAAGACCTGGCAAAAATTTATGCCCTGGCTCACAAAGCGAAAGAAAATGCTATCGTAATAGTAGAAGATATCAAACTGGATGCTCCCAAAACAAAAACATTTGTGGATATCCTGGGTAAGCTGAACGTAGCTGATAAAAAATCTATGTTCATCACTCCGGAATACAATGACAACCTCCAGTTGTCTATCCGCAACGTGCCTTCTGTATTGGGTGTATTGCTGAGCGATATCAACACTTACGACATTGTTAACTCTGAAGTACTGGTACTGACAGAAAGCGCTGCCAAGATCTTCGGGGAAGAAGAAAAAGCAGAAGCGTAATAAATATATTAAACTAACCTGCCTAAGCCAAGGCTACGGCAGGGAACCTAAAAGACTTTGCGATGAACCTTTCTGAAGTACTGATAAAACCCATTTTGACTGAAAAGGCAAATGCCCAGCAGGAAAAACTGCACCGCTATGCCTTCAAAGTGGCGAAGAAAGCAAACAAACTGGAAATCAAAAAAGCAATCGAAGGCTTTTATGGTGTAACTGTAGTTGGTGTTAACACCAGCGTGGTTCCAGGTAAAAACAAAAGCCGCTTTACAAAAGCCGGTGTAATCTCTGGCCGCAAGCCAGCTTACAAGAAAGCTTATGTAACT
>CBHEUU010000247.1:0-7003 GCA_965990355.1 uncultured Chitinophagaceae bacterium | reverse complement strand
AAATTTCCCAAGACAGGAGCGGACTGTACTTACCGGGCAGGTAAATTGCGGAGGAAGAAATCCCTTGTATTGCCTCCAAGTATTTTTTCTATTTCTGTTTTATTAAAACCTTCTTTTTCCAATGCGGCAACCAATAATGGAAAACCGGTGATATCAAAAGGCGCTTCGATGGCACCATCAAAGTCGGAACCAAGCACCACTTTATTTATACCGATCTTATCTACTGCATAGCGGATGCTTTTAGCAGTGGCTGCCACATCAGTTCCGCATACTGCCGTTTCCCAAAGGCCAATGCCTACCAGGGCATCTCGTTTATTTAACTCGGCTAATTGTGCATCAGATAAATTGCGTGGATTATTGCAAATGCCTTGCACGCCGGTATGGGAAACCAGCAACGGGCCGGTGGTCATTGCAAAAACATCATTAATGGTTTTGGTTGAAGAATGCGCCAGGTCGATCAGGATATGAAGGCTGTCCATTTTTTTCACCAATTGTTTGCCTGCATCCGTTAACCCATACTTTGCTTCTCCATGAGCAGAACCTGCCCATTCGTTATCGAAAAAATGAGCAAGCCCGATATAACGCACACCGGCTTTATAAAATTCATCCAGGTTATGAATGTCTTTATTGAGGCAATGTGCACCTTCCAGTCCAAGCATACCGGCTACCAGCCGGCGGTTGGCTTTCCTGTCGCGGATAAACTGCTCCAGTTCACTACGGCTGGCAATTACACAGAACTCTCCCTTGGATTCCTTGGCATAACGATGCAGTTGTTTGCATTGCTGAAGGGCTCTGGCCTTAAGATCAAACCAGGTTTGTACAGGGCGGAGTTGTGCAAAGCTCAGCAAACTGATATTATCTGTTTTATCACTGTTGCTCTCGTAATTCTGGTTCCTTGGAGTTTTGCTGACGATAGTGAATACCTGGAAAGCAATATTTGCCTGCTGCAACCGCGGGAGATCAACATGACCATAATTATGACGCTTCAGCAGGTTTCTTTTCCATAGCAATTCATCACAATGCAGGTCTGCAACGAATGGGAGAGAATCATACCAGCTATTATCAGGAACAGTAATATTCTTACTGCTTACGGTATTCTTTGTTTTATCTACGTACACCGGCACAAAACCAAAGAACACCACCAGGATGATCAATAACAGGATGGCTACAGTTACCAGAATTTTCTTACGCATGGGGAAAGATAAATAATTTCCCGGGTGGCTGAAAATTAAGGGTTGTTACTTATAGCAACAACCCTTTTCTCTCTGAGTTGATTGTTGAGAAAGATAAAAAGCCTGACATCCGTACCCCGGAAACCGTTGCTTGCATATATATGAAAACCAGCGAAACTCCTATCTTTATCCCTTTACCAAAACAGTCTTTATGCCGTTCACATGGAAAGGTGTTTTTCCTGCACTAACTACAAAATTTACCAGCACTGATGAACTGGACCTCCCTTTGTTTGAAAAGAATCTTAATGCACAACTTGCCGCCGGTGTGGAAGGAATTATCCTTGGCGGAACGCTTGGTGAAGCCAGCGTGCTGACAACTGAAGAGAAAGAACGATTGGTGAAATTTGCCATTGAAAAAGCCGGAAGCAATATTCCTGTTGTATTGAATATCGCAGAAGGCAGCACCAAACTTGCTTTGGAGCAGGCTGCTTATGCAAAGGCCTGGGGCGCAAAAGGGCTGATGCTCCTTCCGCCCATGCGTTACAAACCTGACCACCGGGAAACCGTTGCCTATTTTAAGACCATAGCAGATTCAACTGATCTGCCTGTCATGATCTATAACAACCCGGTTGATTATAAAACGGAGATCACGCTTGACATGTTTGATGAGCTGCAGGCCTGTAAAAATATCACAGCCGTTAAAGAATCCACGCGCGATGTAACCAATGTAACAAGAATGAGGAACCGCTTTGGCAACCGTTATGCCATTCTTTGTGGAGTGGACACTCTTGCCATGGAAGAACTGCTGCTGGGCGCAGATGGCTGGGTGGCTGGCCTGGTTTGTGCTTTTCCTGAAGAGACCGTAAGGCTTTACCAATTGGTAAAAACCGGAAAACTGGAAGAAGCGACAAAACTGTACAGGTGGTTTATGCCGCTGCTGGAACTGGATATACATCCCAAATTGGTACAATATATCAAACTGGCTGAAGCCGAAACCGGTATCGGCAGTGAACATGTGAGACCGCCAAGATTAACCCTGGTAGGAGAAGAAAGGGAACAGATTTTGAAAGTGATAAGAAGTGGCATTGCTGCAAGAAGGTAGCAGGCTTTAATTAAAAAAATATTGATCATGTTCAACGATGCAAGTATTCCTGAAATAGAACTTGCTTTACAGGATGCCTGGAAAGCATTTCATATATACCGCAAATTATCCCTGAAACAGCGGGCTGATTTTATGCGCACAGTGGCAAAGGAAATAGAAGCAACAGGAGATGAACTGTTGGCCGTAGCAGCGGAAGAGACACATTTACCTGAAGCAAGATTAAGATCAGAGCGCACCCGTACCTTGTTTCAATTAACCAGTTATGCAGAAGCCTGCGAGCGTGGCGACTGGCTGGAAGCAAGGATTGATACAGCCATTCCCGATAAGAATCCTCCCAAGCCAGACTTACGGAAGATGCTGGTGCCATTGGGGCCTGTAGTAGTATTTGGTGCCGCCAATTTTCCTTTCGCGTATTCAACGGCAGGAGGTGATACGGCCTGTGCATTTGCAGCCGGCTGCCCTGTGATTGTAAAAGCACATCCTGCCCACGCACGTACGAGTGAGATGGTGGCGCAGGCGATCCACAGGGCAGTAAAAGCTGCCGGTTTGCCTGCAGGAGTATTTGCACATCTGCATGGTGTTTCTTTTGAAGTAGGCAAAGCATTGGTGGAGCATCCATATACAAGAGCAGTTGGTTTTACGGGTTCGTTTAATGGAGGAAAGCAATTGTTCGACTGGGCCAATCAACGTAAGCAACCTATCCCGGTGTTTGCAGAAATGAGCAGCATTAACCCAGTGTTTCTCCTGCCTGGTAAAATGAAGCAATCGGCCAGCGAAACAGCCAGGTTGTATGCAGGTTCTATTACATTGGGTGTTGGGCAATTTTGCACCAATCCCGGTTTGATCATCGGGATTGATAACGGGGACCTGCAAACCTTTATTGATACATTGGGCAGCGAGATCATTAAAACAATGCCCGGCCCGATGCTGAACACCGGTATCTTCAAGAACTATGTGGAACGAAGGGCCAATGCATTATCGCAGGAGGAAGTGACTACTGTGGCCGTGTCTGCCACAGATCCGCAACTGGATGAAGGCGCACCAACCATTGCATCGGTTGCGGCCTCAGTATTTATCCAGAACCCGGTCCTTCATTTGGAAGTGTTCGGGCCTTATTCACTGATAGTAAAATGCAGGGATATAGCAGAAATGCAGGAAGTGGCGGTGCATCTTGAAGGGCAGCTGACGGCTACACTGATGGCCACAACAGAAGATATACTTCAGCATGAAACACTGGTGGAAGAAGTAAAGAATATTTGCGGCCGGTTTATTCTGAATGGTGTGCCTACCGGCGTGGAAGTTTGCCTGAGCATGCAGCATGGAGGCCCTTTTCCTGCCACAACAGACAGCCGCTTTACTTCAGTGGGCGCAGATGGGATCAAACGCTTTGCAAGGCCCGTGGCTTTTCAGAACTGGGCGAATGAATTACTGCCGCCGGAATTAAAAAATGAAAATCCTTTGCAGATATCGCGCGTGGTGAACAATGAAAGGAGTCAATCAGGTATTTAATTTACTGTGATTATCTTTTTCCGCAACTGTATTGTCCACCATCCTGTGACAAGCAGGGAAACAATAAAGTAGCCTTCCAGTAGATAGGTAATGAATGAAGCATAGCCCGTTGCTCCAAACCAATCGTTTTGCATTACCAAAAAACCAATGCCAACACTGCAGCGGATAAGTTCCCATAGAAATGCAGAAACATTTCCATCCATTAAATCAGTCAATGCGTACACACTTAAAAAGATAAATCCACCATACCAGAATATATAGGAACTGTCAATGTTTTTAATGGCTGCTATATTGCCAAATAAATAGCTGACAAAAAACAGGATCATCAGCAATTGCATCCAGCACCAGGCTTTGAATGCACCCGAAGCCGGCGTATTATACTTTTCAAAATTGTAAACGTCTTCGATCTTATATACAGGATATTTCGCAGCAACATCTGCCGGGCGGTAGCCAGTAGGCTTGAACCAAAGCATGAATTTATCTTTCCAATCCGCTGTTCTCCAGGCATCTTTTATCAGCAGCCAAACATGCTGGAAATTTATTTTGATAGGGTTCCAGGTGTGGACAGGTCTTGTGATACCATATACCGGTGGCACATTGGGCAATTCTTCCTGGAAACTCCCAAACCATTTATCCCACCAGATAAATATCTGCCCGTAGTTCTTATCAATGTATTCAGGGTTGATGGCATGATGCACACGGTGATGAGACGGAGTGACGATGATCTTTTCGAGAAATCCCATTTTATTTATATGCTGGGTATGATACCAGAATTGGGCAAAAAGGTGAAGCGGTGCCACTACTTCAATCACCTGCTTGGGCACACCCAGCAGGGCTGCAGGCAGCAGGAATATTACAAAGATCTTCATCACAGAAGAAATGCTTTGCCGGAGGGCGCAGGCCAGGTTGAACTCTTCGCTGCTATGATGAACGATATGGCCATTCCAGAAAAAATTGGTGACATGCTGAATCCGGTGCACCCAGTATCCTGCAAAGTCGAGTGCCAGGAATGCAATAATGTATACAATAATGGAAGAAGAAATATGTGTAAGGGCAAGACGGTCTGCCAGCCAGGGGTAGGAGATCAATACCAGGTAAAGTCCCAGCACATCTTTGGTAACGTTTGTAACACCACTGCTGAGGCTGGAGAGCATGTCCATAGTTTGGACCGTCTCTTTCTTTTTATACCAGCCATACCATTTTTCAAACAATACCAGCAGAAGAAAAGCCGGCATGGCTATCAATAGTATTTTTCCGTAGGTTTCCATATTGGGGCAATCAGTCAACAAATCTACTAAATTCCCCAGGCCTTTTATAGCCGGTAAAATTGACCTGGAACAATAATTTGCGCTAAACTTTTCGTTCCCTGAACTTTTTAAACTATTATTTTTAGGCCTTCGACGAAGAAACTATTTAAATGAAAGTAACAATCATAGGAGGTGGCGTCATTGGTCTTTGCAGCGCCTATTATCTTCAGAAGCAAGGTCATCAGGTAACGGTCATTGATCGTAATGACATTACAGACGGCTGTTCCTTTGGTAACATGGGATACATATCACCTTCCCATTTTGTACCATTGGCTACGCCGGGTATGGTAACGCAGGGATTAAAATGGATGATGAGTTCTTCTTCCCCTTTTTATATTCAGCCACGGCTTGATATGGACCTGCTCCGTTGGGGTATCGCCTTCTGGCGTTCTGCCAATGCAAAACATGTGGAGAGAAGTATTCCTCATTTGAACAATCTCCTGCAGCTTAGCCGGTCATTGATGAAGGAAATGAAATCTGCCATGCCCGGTTCATTTGAGATGCTGGAGAAGGGATGCTGGATGTTGTATAAAAATGAAAAGACAGGCGATCATGAAAAACATCTTGCAGAACAGGCGGCGGGACTGGGTTTGAAAACGATTATCTGCAACAGGCAGGAAGTGCAGGCAAAAGAATCATCCGTGGAAGTGGATGCCGCAGGCGGGGTTTTATACCTTGACGATTGTCATGTTAATCCT
Organism: uncultured Chitinophagaceae bacterium; assembly: GCA_965990355.1. GTDB lineage: Bacteria > Bacteroidota > Bacteroidia > Chitinophagales > Chitinophagaceae > Terrimonas_A. The sequence goes on along the minus strand of CBHEUU010000247.1, from coordinate 1,215 downwards.
GCACAACTGATGCAGGCACTCTATCAGCACCTGCGGAATGCCGGGGTGAAATTCTGGTTGCACACCACGGTCACCGGTTTTGAGCAGGAAGGAAAAAAAGTGACGAAAATACTGACAGATAAAGCCGATCTCGATTGTGAAGAACTGGTGATCGCTAATGGTTCCTGGATAGGACCGCTTTCAAAATTGCTGGGCCTGCGTATGCTTATGCAGCCTGGCAAAGGCTATAGTATGGTGTATGATGATCTTCCGGCTAACCTGCAACATCCCTCCATATTGGTTGATCACCGTGTTGCCACCACGCCTATTGGTCAATGGTTAAGAATTGGTGGTACCATGGAAATGAGTGGTCATAATGATAAGGTGCTGCCCAAAAGAGTGATGGCGATATATGATGCGTTCAGGGAATATTATCCCTCGCTGCAATTAGCAAGGCCTGATCCTGCAAAAGCCTGGTTTGGGTACCGCCCGGTCACTCCTGATGGAATGCCCTATATCGGCCGCCATAAAAAGATCAGCAATCTTGTGTATGCCGGTGGCCATGCCATGCTGGGTGTAAGTGCGGCAACAGGCACAGGGCAACTGGTGTCGGAGATCATTGGCGGGCAACAAACCGTGATCCCCGTGGAGGCATTCCGGCCGGATAGATTCTCTTAATAGAGGAGGCTGTATTTTTGCAAAACATTTTTGAGAATTATGTGTTCTGCATGCTGGGGTAATTGGATTATGAGGTACGGGTAAAGTAATGTTAATTTTGCCCCTGCAGGTTTTACTCTTTTTATTTTTACAATACTTATGGACTGTACATCTACCCGGTTGTCTTATGCAAAAACAGGCGTGTTTTCCAGGATAGCGACGGATTATGTTTCGCAGGCAGCAGGCCTGCAACCATTCTTTCAGCATCCACCAACACTGGACGGTATCCGTAAAGCTATCAGCGAAAGACAACAGTTTCCAACAAACAGGAAATTGCTGGTGGAGGAATTGCAAAAACAATACGCGACAGTTTCGCGGAATGCAGCCGTAACAGAAAACATCCAGTCCTTATTATCTCCCGATACATTTACTATCACTACGGCTCACCAGAACAATATATTTACCGGTCCTTTATATTTCATTTATAAAATACTTCATGCGATCAGTTTGTCGGCGCAATTGAAAAAATCGTTGCCACAATATCATTTTGTGCCGGTATACTATATAGGTTCAGAAGAT
>CBHEUU010000246.1:0-7004 GCA_965990355.1 uncultured Chitinophagaceae bacterium | reverse complement strand
TTGTCGTCGTTATCCCTGGCCACTACATGCATGACCCTTTTGATGGCATCCGGGTAGATCTTCACGGCGTGATTATTCCTGGATGACAGAGTTTTTGCTTTTACAGCAGGTTTCTTTTCATCTACAGGATTAGCCGGAACTTTTGCAGATACTGCTGCTTGTGAATGGTATGGATTGATCGCCACAAGACAGCACAAAGCAGTAAGAGAAATCAATGTAGATTTTATCTTCATAAGGGTACGGATTGGTGACTAAGTTTGGCGTATTCTTAATAGAATACCGGGCAACGCAACTGCCTTTTGGCAGGGTCATCTGTGCCACCTAACCTTACACCAAAACGGAATACGGTGGAAAAGAATGCATCATTCTGGTTAGGATTGCCACGTTGAAAACCCTGGATGTTCGCACTGGTGTTGCCGTTGCTATAAGTTCCGCGATAATATAAGTCTGTCGCGATCGCTGCCTGCGATGCAGGTAAATATTTACTGAAATTAATAGGGTCAATATAATAGTCATGGCTCACATCGTCAATATAATCGGTGAATAACTGGCGGTGCAGAATTTCAAAACCGATATAAGCTTTATCACTCAGGTAATATTTTGCACCAATACCCATGGGGATCTCCCTTTGCACCAGTTTATAAGGTTTGCTGTCAGGATACTCTTCCATGCCCTGGCCTTCCAGGCGCAGCGGATGCAATTCCACCCATTTGCCGTTGTATAATGTTTTAGGATTGTATTTCATTACACCAATACCAATCACACCATAAGGACGCAGTTTGCCTTTAAGTCCATCATATTTTTCAAATAAAACAGTAGGGTAGATCTCTGCAGCGATATAGCCTTCCAGTACAGAAGTTTTAAAGCTCAGGTTCCTTTTCAAACGGTCTACTTCCGCACCGCCTTTGTTGGGAGCTTTGGCATCATCGCCTTCCAGTGTTCCATGGTTAAGTGAGATACGAAGGCCAAAAAATTCGGAGGGGTACACACTCAGGTAAAGACTTTTGGCCAGCTTGGTTAAAGGGAAGTCAAGGTCTTTTACAAAGCGTTTACCCACACCGGCAGAACCACCAAGATCACCCAGGAAGAACATCGGTCCAACGCCAAAAGCAAATTCGCCGCGACCTATTTCGCCGCCAATGGATTGTGCATTAGATTGATTGGGTAAAAGGCTGCCGACAACAAATAGCAGCGCAATGAATGCGTGTAGAATTTTGTTTCTCATAGATTCAGATTTCGGATTTTCTCTATTGGATTATATACTGAGAACAAAATAGAGAAAGAAAAATGTATCTATGAAATGTTAAGAAAGGTTTTTTTTATTGTGGGAGTTTAAATGGTTTTCTACTTAGTGAATATACGTTTGACGGGTCATTTCAATGTGATCAATACCATCTTCATCATATATATCGCTGCTTTGCTCAAAGCCCAATGATTCATAAAACTTCTTAAGATATAGTTGTGCACCTATTTTAATTGGGGAAACTCCGTATACCCCAAACAGCTCATTTATGCTCTTCTCCATTAGTAGTCTTCCTACTCCGGCGCCTCTTGCCTGTGGGGATGTTACTACACGGCCAATGGATGGAGCGTCTTTGTAAGAGATGCCAGTGGGGACGATCCTTGTATAGGCGGCCAGCAGATCGCCTTCCCACCCCAGTAAATGATAACAATACTGATCTTTATTATCCATGTCCTGGAATACGCAGTTTTGTTCTACTACGAATACTTCGGTTCTGAGGCGGAGGATTGCGTATAGTTCGTGGACGGTAAGGGCTTCAAATTTTTTTAAAATCCAGGTGATCATTGGGATTAAGAATTAGGTAGTAAAAATAATTAAACATCATCTTCCGGGTGTTGGTATTACAGGGAGGCTTTCGTTGTTGTCTTCGCTTAGAGCTTGGATGCCGAAGAAGTAGTTGTCTTTGGAGTAGGGTAGTTCGATAGATGTATTGGTGGTGAATATTTTCTTTTGCCATAGTGAGCTGGTTGTTTCCCTTATTAAGATGTAATAGCCTTTTACTTTTCCGGTTTTGGAAGGTTTCCAGGTGAGGGTGGTATAGTTGGTAAGTTTTCGGGTTTCAACTTTTGCTTCCTGGGGCAGGGAGGGTGATTTGGCCAGGTTGGCGAGATTGGAGAGGTTCATGGCGGTGTTTTTGCGGAGGTATTCGAAGTCCATGAATTCAGGGAGGTCCCCGTATTGTATGCCATTTTCCATTCTTACATCCTGGTGCTGGTGATAATAGTTCTCATTCATTTCAGTGATGCGAACAGCAGCATAGCCACGGTTTACATAGGGAGTATGATCACCGCCGCGGAGAAAGCGATCGTTGCGATAGATCATTACTACTTGCAGGTTGTCTACATAGCGTTCTCCAATCTCTTTTACATACCGTGCGAGTTGTCTTGCTTTGCCATCGTTTTCGAGTCCGAGGTTTCGTATGTTAGAGATAGCACGGCCGGTGTCCTGCGCGGAGAAGGCTTCGCTGAACACACGAACTTGTGTGTTGTTGATGATATTGGTTTCACTGCTGTTGTTGCTGCCCATAATATCATTGTTCAGTACGGCTTCAATATTCCAGTTTTCCTTTTTTGCTTTTTCTGCCATAAAGTTGGCGCCAAGCAGGCCTTGCTCTTCACCACTTACGGCTACGAAAATGATAGTGGCAGGGAAGGATTGGCTGCACATGATGCGGGCACATTCCAGCACAGCAGCTACGCCGCTGCCATCATCATTGGCTCCGGGTGCATCACCGGTGTGGTCCATTACGCTGCTGCGCATATTATCAAGATGGCCACTGATCAGAAAGATGCGGTTGTCTGCAGGATCACTGCCCTTTAGTGTAGCTACCACATTGCCAAGCAGGATGGGTTTGTCTACGCGGCGGCCATCAGCAGGAATGGTTACGGTATCAATAAATGCCGTCAGGCGGCCATTGGATTGTTTGGCAAACTCATTGAACTTTCTCAGCACCCAGTTGCGCGCAGCGCCGATTCCTCTTTTAGGATCGGTTTGTGTACTCAATGTATTGCGGGTGCCAAGGCTTACCATTTGTTTGATATAGGAAGAAAGGGAATCCCTGGATACCTGGGTCACCATCTTTTCAATTTGCGGATCGCGATGAACGATGGTTTGTGCTTCTAGAAAAATAACAGAAAATAAAGGAATGAATAGCAGAATAATCTTTCTCATAAACTGTGGTTGAGTTTTAAAATTAGGATATTCGCGCTATTGTTGTATCAGGTAACGAACCTATTGAGTGATCAGCAGGGAAAACGATGTAAAGAATGGAAAACGCAGTGTACACACTTGAAGTAAACCAGTTGTCTGTCCGTAAAGCGTCATTACAGGTGCTGGATAATATTTCTTTTTCATTGAAGAAAGGTGACCACCTGGCGATAACGGGAGCAGCCGGCAGCGGCAAAACCTCTCTTGCACTTGCACTGGCCGGAAGGATTTTTTTTACCGGCAAACTGCAATATGCCGGTGATCTGCAAGAAAATATCGTGTGGGTGGAACAGGAGCATCATTTTAAGAATCTTTCCAACACCAGCAATTTCTATTATCAGCAACGGTTCAATTCAATGGATTCGGAGGATGCTGTAACGGTGGCTGAATACCTGGGTGGAAAGGATATGGCGGAAAAAGAATTGTTGCGCCCGTTTGAACTGGGCCAGTTGCTGGATGAACCGCTGATCCAGCTTTCCAATGGGGAAAATAAAAAAGTACAGATCGCGCGGGCATTGCTGGTTTCACCAAAAGTGCTGGTGCTCGATCAGCCTTTTGTTGGGCTTGATGTGAATGCAAGGGCTTTTCTTCATCAACGGATTGATGAACTGGCAGGCAAAGGCATACTGATCATATTAGTAACACAACCTTTAGAAATACCATCCTGCATTACACAAGTGATTTCATTGGAAAAAGGTAAGCCGGCTGTTTTTATGGAAAGAAAAGTTTTCGATAAACAGGCGCCTGTATCGTCAGAGAAAAAACATCAACTGAATGAAGCATTATTAAAAAGGGTATTGAATGTTTCTCCGGGTGGAGAATTCGATGCTGTTATCCAAATGAAAAATGTGGAAGTGAGTTATGGCGATAAAAAAATACTGCAACAGGTAAACTGGGAAGTGAAAGAAGGAGAGAGATGGTTATTGTCTGGTCCGAATGGTGCTGGTAAGTCCACTTTACTAAGCCTTATCACAGCAGATAATCCCCAGGCCTATGCCAATGAAATTTATTTGTTTGACAGAAAAAGAGGCAGTGGGGAAAGCATCTGGGATATCAAAAAAAGGATCGGTTATCTTTCTCCGGAATTGATATTATTTTTTGAAAGCAATAACAGTGTTTTTGAAGCAGTGGCTTCGGGATTGTTTGATACGATCGGGCTTTTCCGGCAGGTAACGGATGAGCAGACACAACGGGTGTATGACTGGCTGGAATTACTGGGTATAAAACCGCTGGCGCGGAAAAGATTGAATGAATTATCAGCAGGCGAACAGCGAAGGGCTTTGCTGGCAAGGGCATTGATAAAAAATCCGCCGTTGCTGATATTGGATGAGCCTTGCCAGGGTTTGGATGATGAAACAGAAGATGGATTGCTGGACTTGATCAATGCAGTGTGTGAGGCGGGAAATAAAACGCTGATATACGTGACGCATTATGCGAATAAAAGACCGGAGTCTATTAATAAAATAATGCGGCTTGAAAAGGGATATGTGATACAGAATGGCCTTATTGTGTAAACACATTTTTTCAACGTTAAAAAACATTTATTGCGGGTCATATACGCTAGGTCGTGAGCAGGTCAGGAAATTACCTTGAGGTATTTCTTGACAATGGAAGACTCAGCAAAAGATAATTCAGGTAACCGATTATTTGAAACCGGGCATGATCCGGTGGATAAAGGCCGGCTGCTTTTTTTCGATATAACTCTTTTTACTTCACTTCTGAAGCTTTGTTTTGAAGCAATAAGCGTCAAACAGAAGCAAGTTGCGATAAAAAGATTGTTGAGTTCCTTTGAATGGGTTTTATTGTATCAGGATAAAACATCAGGATGTTCCGTCTATGCAGAGCGAGCAGAGCTCGAACACAAGCATGAATTGAAGACCGCAAAAGCCCTGGCCCAAAAGGGGTATGATGTTTTGTTTTCTCCCAAAGCTATATTCCACAGGACAGAAAAAAAGTTTGATGTTTTTTTGATTCGTGGACACATAATTCTTAAAGCAGATCTAAAAAGTATTTCGTCCAAGGCTGCTGACCCAATAGCAAACCGTATAATAAACGGGGCAGAACAGGCTTCCAGGGTTGTTATAGACATCGTATCTGATATTCGCAAAAGAGACTTGGTTGATGGGTTAAGAAGTGGTGTCGAGAAAAGTAATTCGCTAATTGAAATTCTCCTTTTTTACAATAGCCGATTTTATCGTCTTAATAGAAATGAAATACTGAGCAAGAAAATTTATGACATCGTAAAATAACAAACAGGCCTCCTTGGAGTCCTGTTTAAGTCTTGATCGTTGGGGGACTATAAAGTCCAGCCGCCGACACAATGTAAAAGTAAATAAATCTGAAAGTAAAAAACTAAAAAAGATAAACTATTTTTTTAGTTAGACTTGCATAGATGGAGAAAGACTAATATCCATACTTATCCTTCCACAACGATTTTAAAAACCTTCTCAACTCCTCCTCCCTCGCATTCTTTCCCGGTTCATAAAACTTCTTCCCTGCTATTTCCTTCGGCAAATATTCCTGTGCTGAAAAATTATTTTCATAGCTATGCGAATACTCATAATTCTTTCCATATCCTAAATTCTTCATCAGCTTTGTCGGCGCATTACGGATATGTAAAGGCACTGGCAGATCGCCATACTGCTGCACCGCAGCCAAAGCCTGGCCGATTGCCTCATAAGAGGCGTTGCTTTTAGGAGAAGAGGCAAGATAAATAGCGCATTGGGATAAAATTATTCTTCCTTCGGGGTTGCCGATCTTGTTGACTGCTTCAAACGTTGTATTGGCTATTACTAATGCCGTAGGATTTGCATTGCCAATATCTTCACTTGCCAGTATCACCATTCTTCTTGCAATGAATTTCAGATCTTCACCACCTTCAATCATTCTTGCCAGCCAGTATACTGCTGCATTCGGATCGCTGCCGCGCATGGACTTGATAAAAGCTGAAATGATATCATAATGTTGCTCCCCGCTTTTGTCATACAATGCAATTTTCTTTTGCGCAATGTCCATCACTTTTTCATCGGTGATCACTATGCGGCCGTCTGATTTTTCGGGAACAAGCGAATCCGCTACCAGTTCAAGCAGGTTCAGCAGCTTTCTTGCATCGCCTCCGGAGATATTCAGCAAAGCTGCTGTTTCTTTCAGCTCGATATTTTTTTGTTTAAGCCATTCGTCTTTTTCGATGGCTGTGTGCAGCAATTGCACAAGATCTTTTTCATCCAGTGCTTTTAACACATACACCTGGCTGCGGCTGAGCAAGGCGCTATTCACTTCAAAAGAAGGATTTTCCGTAGTAGCGCCAATCAGCGTCACCACTCCTTTTTCCACTGCGCCAAGCAATGCATCCTGCTGACCCTTGTTGAAACGATGGATCTCATCAATAAATAAAATGGCATTGGCTTTTATTTGTGCCTCTGCAATCACTTCCCTTACTTCTTTTACGCCGGAACTGATCGCACTCAACGTATAAAAAGGAACTTTCAACGTATTGGCAATAATGTTTGCGATCGTCGTTTTCCCTGTGCCCGGCGGTCCCCAAAGGATCATCGACGGAATGCGACCATTTTCAATAGCCTTCCGCAAAATGCTTCCCTTGCCGGTCAAATGTTGCTGACCGGCGAGGTCGTCCAGGGTAGTCGGGCGTATTCTTTCTGCTAATGGAACCATTTTGAGTCTGAAGTCTTTAGTCAGTAGTCGGGAGTCGCCATAGTCTTGAGTTTCGAAGCCTTAGGTCGAAATCGACTGCCAATATTTTTAGCAAATTTCGGAG
>CBHEUU010000245.1:0-7020 GCA_965990355.1 uncultured Chitinophagaceae bacterium | reverse complement strand
TGCACTTATTCAAAACTATAGTAGCGCAACCGATGCAACAGAAGAGCAAAGAAAACAAATGCATAAGCTTGCTTTATCCATTGTGCTTACTTCGCAAGGCATACCATTTTTGCATGCGGGAACAGAATTCCTGCGCAGCAAAAAAGGCGTGGAGAATTCCTTTGAATCACCTGACAGTATCAATGCGATTGACTGGGACCAAAAAACAAAACATAAAGATGTAGTGGATTATGTAAAAGGATTGATCGCGCTTCGTAAGGCCCATCCTGCTTTTCGCATGACAAGTTCTTCTACAGTTTCGGCCAATCTTCGTTTTCTTAAAACAGAACCAGGGGTTGTTGCATACACATTAAATGGCAGTGCGGTGAAAGATCAATGGAAGAGAATACTGGTATGTTTTAATGGAAATGCAGAACAAAAAATATTGTCTGTACAGGGGAGATGGCAAATGGCTGTAAAGAATAACGAATTTCAGAAAGGCAGTGTCAATGGTGAGTTAATAGTGGCTCCCAATAGCTGTACTGTTTTATTTCAATAATATTTACTATCTTTGTGTCTCTGTATGTTATCTCTCACTCTATTTGTTTGATCCATTCCACTCAAATCCGTGATGGTGTAACGTAAGGCAGGTAAAGTATCATTCTCCCGGTGATAGCCTTACCAACATTTTTTAAATAAATTTTATTACATTGTCTTTCAACAATTTACAGCTCGTGGAGCCTATATTAAAGGCTTTGAGCGAAGAAGGTTACACAACACCTACCCCCATTCAACAACAGTCCATTCCAGCTATATTAGCACATAAAGACCTTCTGGGTTGTGCCCAGACCGGCACCGGGAAAACCGCTGCTTTTGCTATTCCATTGCTGCAGTTAATGCATCAGCAACAAGAGCAGGCGCCCGAACCACAGGGTCATCACCGTATCAAAGCCCTTGTGCTTACGCCAACGCGTGAGCTGGCTATTCAGATTGAGGAAAGCTTCAAAGCTTATGGACGTCATCTTAATTTGAAACATCTCGTGATCTTTGGCGGAGTATCCCAGTACAACCAGGTTGGCGCTTTGCGTCGTGGTGTGGATATACTCGTAGCTACACCGGGTCGTTTGCTCGACCTGATGAATCAGCGTTTTATTTCCCTGCAGGATATCAAATACTTTGTGCTGGATGAAGCAGACCGCATGCTCGACATGGGTTTTGTACATGATGTACGAAGAGTGATCGCCAAATTGCCTGCGAAAAGGCAAACTTTATTCTTTTCGGCAACAATGCCACCGGAAATACAGCAACTGGCCAACATCTTGCTGCATCAACCGGTGAAAGTGGAGGTAACACCTGTTTCTTCTACGGCTGAAACTATACAGCAGCATTTGTATTATGTAGAAAAGCAAAACAAGCGGCCATTGCTGACTCATGTTCTGCAGGATGCATCTATCAAAACAGCATTAGTGTTTTCACGCACCAAACATGGTGCGGATAAAATAGCCAGGGAACTGAGCAAAGCAGGTATCCGTGCAGAAGCTATTCATGGCAACAAATCACAGAATGCCCGCCAGGCGGCTTTACATAATTTCAAGACACGCAAGACAAGGATACTTGTGGCAACAGATATTGCTGCACGTGGTATTGATATTGATGAACTGACGCATGTGATCAATTATGATCTTCCTAACGTGCCGGAAACATATGTACACCGTATAGGGCGTACAGGCCGTGCAGGGGCAAATGGTATCGCTTTTTCTTTTTGTGATTATGAAGAGAAGATCTTTTTAAAAGATATACAAAAGCTGATCGGTAAAAATGTTCCTGTCGTGAAAGGACATCCTTTTGATGTGCCGTTGATGCATGGTGTGGCTCAACAGCCTGCTGCAACTTCTACGGCAAATAATGCTGCTTTTTCTAATAGCAGCCGCCGGAGTGGAGGTAAAAGGTCTGGACGGTCATTTATGCAACAAAGGGCGTAATCCCGCGGTAAGTGGTATCCCACAAAGACAATAAAGAGCACAAAGGATATTTTTCTTTGTGCTCTTTATTGTCTTTGTGGGATATATTTTTTGAGGGCTACCTGTGTTCCTGGTAAGTTAATGCGGGAGCAGCCTCTTTCAGTTCATTCATTTCTTTTTCTGTGAGCATTGCTTTATCTGTCGTTGCTGCCAGTTCTTCCAGTTGCTCCATTGTTCTTATTCCTGCTATTGCAATGGGCACCTGTTGTAAAACGAAACTTAAAGCGGTTTGTGCTGTGCTTCGCGTGGGAACTGATAATTCCTGTATTTTTTCAGCAGCATTTTTTACCTGCGCTGCAGTATTACCCAGGTAATCCTTTGCTGGTTTGTTTACCAACAAGCCCTGGGCCAAAGCGCCGCGGCTTAGTACGGTGATGTTATGCTCTTTCAGCAATCCCAGGCATTCTTCCCCGGGACGGCGGTCAAGCAAACTGTATTGCATCATCACCGTATCAATGGAAGAGCGCTTTACGTATTCCCGTATCACATTCGGGCGGATAGAAGAAATGCCATAAGCCCTTATTTTCCCCTGACGCTTCAGGAATTCAAATGCTTCAATGGTGTCATCAATATCATCGGTGATCATTCCTCCGTGCAATTGATAAAGATCTATATAATCTGTTTGCAACCTTTGCAGGCTTTTATCAATTGCGGATAAGATATAATCCTTTCGTGCATTCCAGTCCCAGCCGCTGCCATCACTGCGCCATTGATTGCCGGCTTTGGTGGCAATGAGAATGTTTTTCCGTTCGGTTTTCAATGCAGCGCCCAGCAGTTCTTCATTTGCGCCTTTGTCATAAAGATCGGCGGTGTCGAAGAAATTAATGCCCAGTTCTACAGCGCGACGGAGCAGTCTATCATTCTCCGGCTGTCCCTGTTTGAGCGACATGCATCCAAAGCCAATAACAGAAGCCCGTAATTCAGATTTGCCAAGTAAGTGATATTGCATGCTCAAAGATCAGAATCCTTTTTTCTCTGCTGATTTAAGGGCGGGCAGTTTAAAATCATCCAGTGCACTTTTCTGTGCGATCATTTTTTCAATTGCTTCAATGGAGCGTGGTGCAAAAGAAGAAAGCAGTTCATAACCATTTTGTGTGATCAATGCATCATCTTCTATGCGAACTGCAATGCTCCACCATTTCTTATCACAATCGCTTCCTTCCGGGATGTAAATGCCTGGCTCGATAGTGATCACCATGTCTTTTTTGAGCGTTGGTGAGCTGCCACGGTCATGCACATCCAGCCCAATATGATGGGAGAGGCCATGGGGGTAATAACGGCCCACCTCATTTTTATTCTTGATGATGCCGTTCTTCAACAGGCCTTCCGCGATCACATCTTTGGCAGCCTGGCTGGCATCGCCCCATTTAGCACCATCTTTCAATAATTTAAAGGCAGCTTCCTGGGCGTCATAAACGAGCTGGTAAATGATCTTTTCCTGTGCAGAGAATTTGCCACCTGTGGGAATGGTGCGGGTAACATCTGCTGTATAGCCATGATATTCGGCACCTACATCCATGAGAAGGAGGGAAGTGCCCACTTTTGTTTTTGTGTTTTCCATATAGTGCAGCACACAGCCATTTTCACCGGCGCCAACGATAGAGCCATAACCCACTTCTTCTGCGCCATATTTTTTGTGCACGTATTCATGAAGTCCCTGGATCTCCAGTTCGCTCATATCAGGACGAACCACTTTCATCACTTCATTCTGCCCCTGGCAGGATATTTCCACTGCTTTGCGGAGAAGGCTCAGCTCTTCCGGTGTTTTTATTTCACGGAGGGTGCCGGTAAGCTGACGGAAGGCGCGGTTATCAAAACGGGCATCTTTGGAATAGTCTTCCGGTAAAGCGGCTTTTTGTTTGAACTGGGCGACGAGATCAAAGAGTTCAGCTTTGTCGCGGGGATTATCTGCCAGGTCGGCCGGTAAACGGTCAAAGATGATCTTGTCGAAGCGGGCGAAATCAACCGGGAAGTTTTTAAAATCTTCGCTATTAAAAGACATTGGTATGCCGAGTTTTTCTTTAGCGCCTTCAACGCCGAGCCTGCGGCCTGTCCATTGTTCAGCCTGGGCGTTTCTTTTCTGTACAAAAAGTACTTCCGAATATTTATGACCAGCGGAATCCATTTGTTCGTCTTTAAAGATCAGCAGCATGGATTGAGGCTCCTTATAGCCGCTGAAATAATACATATCAGGGTTCTGATGGTAGAGATAGTCCACATCATTGGAAAATGTGCGGGTGGGGTATGCAAAAACAACTGTGACGGAATTGGCCGGCATCAGTTGTCGGAGGGCGGCGCGGCGGCCGGCATGGAATTCTTTGGAGAGATAATCAGTGGGCAGATCTGGTTGTGCAGCACAGACAAGAAAGGTGCCGAGACTGATCAAGGTAAGCAGTTTTTTTCTCATGATTGTGTTGAACATAAAACGGTGATTAGTTTGACTAAAAATAGTCTTTTCTAATCACCGTAGTGCATTAAATACATGAATGGTTCAGCTATGATCAGTCGTCATCTTCTTCCTCGTAATAGGCATCTTCGCTGCTGTAATGTTCTTCCCAGGCTTTTACCGCTTCGTCACTCAGGCATTCGATAATATCGAATAGCATGTCCTTTTTTAGTTTCCATTCGGTTTGCGTGGGGTCATCAAAGCGTTGAATGAACAGGCAATGATCCGTTTCCACTGCCACTTTAATAAGCGCAATAGGCGAATCTTCTTTTTCTTTTACAAGGTAATGGCATCCATTTTCCAGCAAATCATAAGTGTACATACATCCTCCCTTTATTTTAATAGTCTTTGTCTTTCTCTACCAGTCGCCGGTAGTCCTTCTCATACACCCGCGGGGGTTAGTTCGGCAGTTTTGTAACGGGAGAATTTAATCGGGTTAGTGGGGTAATCCAAAATTAATGAATTGGCCGATTCCAAAAAGAAAAAGGAAAAGGGGAAGGTAAAATATTTTTTAACAGAATTTAATTAATTGATTATCAATTATTTATTGTTAATTTGTATATAAAGTAGTCTCATAATATCACCCCTGAAAAAACGGATGCCGGCCAGCAAGCGCTGATCGGCATCCGTATACAATGGAAACTAACTCCCCGTTTTAATTCTTGGGCTGTAATTGAATTTCGCCTACATCGGTAGCCTGTCCATCTGTTACCACTACATCTTTTTTACGTGTATTGGCGAAAGGTTCCTGTGCTTCGATGATCACATTATAGGTGCCGGGTTTAACATCCTTGATCTCGAATGCTCCACTCTGGATATCTGCACGAACAGTGTCGGTTGCAGATATAGCCCATGCACGCACTGCTTTATCAGCAGGCGTTACTGTTCCTTTTACGGAACCACCTTCAAATGCTTTGAACGAAAATAATGTGGCGGCAGACAATGCAAGTGCCGCCAGGGTCAATCTGGCTTTTTTCATGGTTAACACGATTTTTTTTACGCATATAGTGAGACGTGAATGATTATTGATTTGTTGAATCACGTGAAATGAGTCACTATGTTAAGCGTTACTTTGTTATATGAATTTGTTAGCGTGTTTGAGTTTACAAGGACTATGCCATAGCAGTTTTTAGCCATATATACTTGGTGAGAGGCAGGCTAATAAACCGCTATAACAGAATAGATAGAATAGAATGTTAAAAGGAGATGTTATAAAAATCGAAACATGATTATATAAGATGTTTCTCGAGTGAGTTGAACTCTGTTATTGGATTGGCATGTTTGTGAAGAATACGATAAACGCAATTGATAACGGGCATGGTAACGGGTATATCTTTCAATAGAGGCAATAGTTCCTTTGAAGCCTGAAATCCTTCAGCCATTGAAGCAAGGGTTTGTAACGCTTTGTTGACATGTATACCACGACCTACCAATGTACCGAGAATGCGATTGCAGTCTTGTTCAGCATAAGCAGTGGCAAGAAGATCTCCATAATAAGCAGAAGCAAAAAAATCACGCTGTGCCGGTAATATATTATCGAGGAATTCCCTGATCTCCCGCATAGCATTGGAAATAAGTACAGCCTGGAAATTATCTCCATAATGTAAACTGCTGGCGATACCGGTTGCAATGCCGATAATATTCTTCAGGATCGCAGCATATTCTACTCCCACAGGATCTGCATTAGTGGTAATCTGCAGATAAGATATATTGAGTGCAGCACTGATTTTTTTTACCCAGGCTGTATCCGTTCCGCATATAGTGATAAAAGAATTTTTCTGTGCAGCCACTTCTTCTGCCTGACAAGGGCCGGCAATAACAGATACGGAAGATTCATTGCGGCTGAATTTCCGGTTTAAATACTGGCTGGGAGTGCAGTTGCTACCTGGAATAAATCCTTTAATGGATACAACCAGGTGTTTATCTCCCAGCCAGGTTTTATCAAACCGCTGAAGGTTTTGTTCAAGATATGCCGAGGGCACAGCAAAGATCACCAGTTCTGATCCTTTAATAGCCTGTAACGGATCTGCTGTTGGCAGAATGTATTTCATTTTGAGTGGTGCAAAGCTCAGATAGCGTTGGTTATAACCGCTTGTTTGTATAAATAGCTGTTGTTCCGGATTCCGGACCAGCCATGTAACAAGTGTTCCGCTGTCTGAGAACATTTTCACCAGCGCAGTCGCCCAACTGCCACTTCCTATGATTGATACACGTTTTAGCATAATAAAGAAACAAACGATGACAGATTACCTGTCATTTACCACTATTTGTCATCTTTTCCAGCATGGAAATATATTTCTGTGCAGTTTCATTGGCCGGATCAATCACCAATATCTTTTTGAAATGCTCAATTGCAGCAGGATAATCTTTCTTAGTATTTGTTTCATAAGCAGCCATATAGTTGTAAGCTTCAATCATCCATTTTTTGTCTGAAGAAGTAGGGGCAACAGAGTCAATAGCTTGAACGAGTTGCTGGTAATGTGGTATGGCCAGGCCTTCTGCCATGGCTGTATCAATGGCTGCATTGCTGCGCGCCTGCCAGTAATAACCATATGTTTTCTGTTCAGGATATTT
>CBHEUU010000244.1:0-7026 GCA_965990355.1 uncultured Chitinophagaceae bacterium | reverse complement strand
TGATCAATATGAAAGATTAATAAAGAATATTGAAGTCAATTCTGTAAAGAATATAAAAGTAATTAAAAAAGGGCTTTGGGGCGAAAGCACTGTTTTGTCATTTAAAAGCGGTAATGAACTTGCTTCTTCTTTCATTAATGCAGATGAACATGGTTCTACGCTTCGTGTGGAAGTTACTACGATAGATGAGGTATTCAAGGACCTTACCCCAAAGGGCTCCATTTTGATAAAAATGAATATTGAGGGAAGCGAAATAGAGGCAGTAAAAGGAGCGAAAGAAACTATTTCGAAATATAAACCAGGATTTGTGATCAGGACCAATCATTGGGTTGATGGAAAGACCACCGATGGTCCTGTGGAAGAATTGCTTCATAGCTACGGGTATCATCCTGAAACAAAACTATTGCACGAACAAACAACATTTGCATAATTGAATAATGAAGAAAATTGTTCAGATACTTTATAGCGGGCTGGGCGGTCATGGAAGTGTTGCTTTTTCAATTATCGAAGCTGATCAAAAAACAGAATTTGACCATAAGCTTATTTTTTTCGGTGTAGAGGAACTTAATAAAACTTATGAAGAACGATGCAGGAGGGATAATATCGATTACTCTGTTGTGGTGAAGAGTAGAGGAAAAACCCTGGCCGAGTGGAAAAAAGTATACCAGCAGTTAAAGAAATGGAAGCCGGATATAATCATACTTCATAGTACCACGCTCATTTTCCCATTGGCACTTTATCGTAAAATATACCGGTGTAAGCTTCTCTTTGTGGAGCATACGCCCAACGAGTTAAAACTGGCTAACGAGAAAATAAGCTCAGTGTTTGGAATGTTTTTTGCGGACCAAGTGGCACTTCTGACAGAATTATACAAGCAGGATCTTAAAAAAAAACTAGGGAAAGCATTCCTGAAATCTAAAGTAGTAGTGATCCCTAATGGGATTGATACGGATAAATTCTCGCCTGCTAAAAAACAAGTCAAAGATGCCGTTAGAAGAATTGGTATGATCGGTCGGTTTAGAGAAACGAAAGATCAACGGGGCCTGATCGAAGCGTTTCGCGAGATTGTTAATAGCAGCAAAATTCTGACTATTGAATTGCACCTTGCAGGAGATGGCACAACTTTGGCTTCACTTAAAGATCTTGTAAGGTCTTATAATCTTGAACAAAGTATACTGTTTTATGGAAATATTAATGAAGAAGAGGTAGTGCGTTTCCTCCAAAATATGGATATATATGTTCATGCCACAAGGGGTGAAACAATGAGCACCTCTATCATGCAGGCAATGGCTACAGGCCTGCCTGTTATTGCTACCAATGTTTCCGGGGTGTCTAATATGATCGATAATAAAGTCACCGGCCTTCTGTATGATCCGGATGATAAGAGAGATCTGGTTAATAAAATGCAAATGGTTTTGAATGATGATCAGCTAAGCGCACAGTTGGGATATCAGGCCAGGTTACATGCAACGAAAGAATATTCATTGGCTTCTATGTTCGATAGATATAAGAAATGCTTTTAATGGTAAAGTTTTCTCTTTTATACCATTTATACTGAATGAAAAGCAAATTATTAGTACCGATTTTTCTCTTGCTCCTGGCAAAGCTTTCCTTTAGCCAGGAAACCGTTAAACTATTTTTAGACAAGGGGATGCCCAAAGATCAGAGGGATGCAATAGAAGAGATGTGCAGCTTTCTAAAAAAGGCTGTATCAGTAAATTTTGAAAGAGATTCAGTGGGATCGTTTAATGGCAGCGGTATTTACATAACTACAACCGGGAATGATACTTATCGCAAAATTCCTCCTGAGTTGAAGGCAATGAGCAGCGAAGCAGTATATATAAGAAGTACACCCGGTTCTCTCTATATAACGGGTAATAGTAGCTTGGGCCTTCAGCATGGAATTTTCCTTTACCTGGACAAGCTTGGTTTCCGGTTTTATTTTCCGGATCCCGCCTGGTTTATAATCCCCTCCCGTAAAAGCATTTTCATTACTTATTCGCAACTGGCAGCTCCTGATTTCCGACACCGGACTATTTCAATGGGCTGGGGATATGGAAATGACAAGCTTAAAAATCAGTTTCTTTTCTGGCAAAGGGCGAATTTAATGGGAGGGGAAATGGAAATGAATATAGGGCATGCATATGATGCCATGATTATAGAGAATAGACAAGATTTTGAAGCGCATCCTGAGTATCTTACCAAGCCACTTGTGAACGGCAAAAAGCAAACTGGTGCTTTATTTAACTATAGTGCTCCCGGTCTTACAGACCTGGCACACAGATGGCTTATCAAACGTTTTGCTACAGCAGCTCAGAAAAATCTCAAACTGGATATGCAATCGCTGGAGCCCTTTGATGGTCCTAACTTTTGCAATCTTCCTTCCTGCCTGAAAATAGGTAATACAGCCAGTGATCAGGTGTTTTACTTTACTAATGAGGTAGCAAAGAAGTTGAAGAGCACCAATCCTGGAAAGATAATAGGCGTACTTGCTTACTATGATCATATTGATATCCCTAAATTTAAGCTGGAAGACAATATATTTATTACTATAGCGAATGGATACAATACCACTCATTACAGTACCGATGAATTAATAGAACGATGGAAAACGAGGGCAAAAACCCTGGGTATCTATGATTATTTAGCGGTTTATGCCGGGGCTGCAGCAGACCTGCCGGTTAAAAGCCCTCAGTCAAACTATAAGAGTATTGCTGAACGGCTAAGACGGTTCAAACAAGCGGGTATCGTGGGTTACAAGGCCGAATCGATTTATGGATGGGTCAATAAAGGCCCTGGCCATTATATAACTGCCAGAATTGCATTTGATACCAGGCAGGATGAAGAGGCTATTATCAATGAGTTTTTCAAACTCTGTTTTCCGCAGACAAATGCAATTATCCGGCCTATTTATAGCAGTTGGGACAGCACCTATATTATTACTGACAACGACATGTATAATTGGATGACAGGCTTAAGAAAGGCTTTTACCGTCTGTAATAACTCTGCTGAACTGGAACGTCTTAATCAGCTAGCCCTTTATATGTACTACACCCAGCTACATAGGGAATATGTGGCGACTAAGGGGGAGGACAACAAGGAAAAAGGCACAAAGCTGCTTGCTTTCTTATGGGATATTATGCCCACAGGGGTTACTGCTTCCTTTGCAGCGCTGAATACATTGCCCTACAAATTTGGAAGCGATTATCTTATTAACAACAAGAATGCCCCCTGGAAAAATCAGAAGCCAGTCTATCCACGTAGTAAGAGTGAATGGATTTCTTTTATAGATGGGTATTTACCAGGCCTTCAAAGAATGCAGGTTGAAAAAACATATAGCTATACGACTGTTGTGTCAACTACTGAAAAAGTTATCAGCAGGAAATTCTCCTGGACGAATCCAAAAAGGACCATCACTTTTAGCGGCAATATCACGGCAATAATAGAAACAACAGGATTGCCTAAAGATTCTCTTTTTATAAAAATGCGTGGGGGAACATATAAAAAATCAGGTAAGATCGGTATTAAACTATTTGCCTGGAACAAAGAGCTGACGACTTCCGGCCAGGTTTTGAAAGAATTTTATTTCCCTGCAGATGGCAAGCAGTACCAGGCCAGTCTGGCAGCTTTTCCAAAAGGCAGATACATAGTCTCTTTTACGGACGATGGAACACTTGGAGAAATTTATTTTCCTGAATCATCCATATTCAGCATTGTTGCTTCGCCGCAAATCCCGTTGCTGGGCGGTTCTTCCAATAACCTGTACTTTTATGTGCCTGAGGGAACAAAGAAGTTTTATATCATGAAATCTCATTTACTTCTGATCTATAACTCTAAAAATCAGCTTAAAAAATTCCCCGAAGCTGACAGGCAGCTTGAGATAAATGTACAAAAAGGTGAGGAAGGCTGGTGGAGAGTGCAAATACAACGGGAACAACTTATACTGATTGGCATCCCTCCATTCGTAAGCAGGGATCCACGTTCTTTTCTTTTCCCATAAATATCTTTACCTTAATACCCATCACACAAAATTTAAAATTTGAACAGTTTAGTATCTGTAACAGAATTTAACCAACCGGTGCTTAAAATAATTGAAGGCTCAACCGGAAGGAAAATATCAGTCTTTAAAACAGACACTGGAAATATCGATGAAGAGGTGGTTTCATCTTTTGGGGAAGAATGGTCCAAATTTCATTCTTTCGATGAAAAGGACCTTGAAAAAATCAGTAAAGAATATTTTGATATCCTGGATGAAAACGTGATCAATAAGAGTTCTTACTGTATCGATATTGGTTGTGGATCTGGCCGCTGGACAAAAAGCTTGCTGAGCAAAGGGGGCTTCTTTGAAGCGATCGATCCAAGTGATGCCATATTTGCAGCAGATAAGCTACTGGAAGGAGCAGATAATGTGAGGTTGTCCAAAGCTGCAACGGATAATATCCCATTCCCAGACGAAACATTTGATTTCGGCATGAGCATAGGAGTGTTGCATCATATACCGGACACAACAAAGGCATTAAATGACTGCGTTAAGAAATTGAAAAGAGGCGGACATTTTTATGTATACCTATATTATAGCCTCGATAATAAGGGCTCTGTAGCAAAACTTTTACTTTCATTTGTTACCGGAATCCGCAAAGTGGTAAGCCGTTTGCCCGCTGCTTTAAAAAAAGTTGTTTGCGATTTTCTTGCAATTACATTATATATGCCGCCGGTGTTATTATCAAGATTTTTTTATGCAATAGGTTTTCGGAAATTAGCGGCTGAACTGCCTTTAAGCTCTTATAGGAATAAATCGTTTTACATAATCAGAAATGATGCATTAGATAGGTTTGGGACCAAACTTGAACAAAGATTTTCCCGGGCGGAAATCATAAAGATGATGCAGGATGCAGGGCTTGATAATATTATTGTATCACCCAATATGCCTTACTGGCATGCAATAGGAAGGAGAAAATGAATATCCTGCATGTTATAAACATAACCGGGTTTGGTGGAGCTGAGAAATTATTGTTACAGTTATTGCCGGCTCTGAAAAGAAACGACGAAGTAGAATGTGCTATATTGTATCCCCTTAATACGGACTCTGCTGCACTGACTATTGGCACAATCCTGGAAAAGAAAGGCATCAAGGTTTATTTATTCTCTTATCAGAAATGGTATTCCAAGAGCATTGTCGATTATCTTTCTTTGCTGATAAATAAAGGGAAATATACAATAATTCATAGTCACCTGAAGCATGCAGATATTTGGATGGCGAGGTTAAAGAGGAAAAGGGCCATCACAATACCTGTGGTAAGCACTATGCATGGATACAATGATGCTTATGAGAATAAATTCGGATTTGAGATCAAAAGGAAAATTTATTTCTCTCCTTATTTTCAATTTTCAAAGATTATATACACTTATCTCGATGGGTTTATTCTGATATCAGATATTGTGGGTTCTTTCTTTTCGAGAACCGGTCTTTTGGGAAATAAGAGAAAAGTAATTATCCACCATGGATATGAGTGCCAGATATGCTCTTCTGATGAAAGGATTATTAAAGCTGGAGAAGGATACCATATTGCTCTACCCGGCCGCCTCCTTTACAGAAAGGGGCATCGTTTTTTGATTGAAGCAGTTAAAGAGCTTAATGATCGGGGGATTCCTGTCAATTTGCATATATATGGAACGGGTGAAGAACAGCCAGCTCTGGAAATGCAGGTCAGGCAACTACAGCTACTGGAAAAAGTTACTTTTCATGGATATGTGGATGATCTGGTGAAAATTCTTGCAGGAATGGATTGTGTGGTGATCCCCTCATTATGGGAAGGATTCGGACTGGTCTTTTTGGATGCGTTTGCTGCACATACTCCGGTGGTGGCGTTTGACCTGCCAGCTGCTAACGAGATCATAAAACATGAATATAACGGTCTGTTGGCGAGGCCCGGATCTTCAACCGACTTGGCTGAAAATATTGCAAGAATATTAAAAGATGATCAGCTGAGGAATAGAATCATTGCCAATGCGGATATTGATCTTAAGCAGCGATTCGATATAAATATTATGGCCGACAAATACAGAGATTTTTATAAAGAAATTTCCGGATGAACGAAATTACAGACGTAAGGCTATTCAAGGAGAGTGATCTGTACCTGGTTCCTTTCTGTCTTATTATACTATATTTAATTGCGTATCGTGCGCGCCTGAAGTACAAGAACGATACGATCAGGCATTATTTCTTTCCTGCACTTAGCCTCCGGTTTTTCTTCGGTGTTATTTTTGCACTGGTAATTCAATACTATTATGGCTATGGTGATACAATTATGTATTATCGTGCCACACAGGATATGCATCGCGCAGTTGATGATCAATTCTCAAACTTACTTTACATTCTCCGGGTAAATAAGCTTTCTGTTGACAGCCCTATATATACTTATTTCACGTATGATGGAGGTGCATATACAGATCTTTACATGCGGAATTCAAGTAATTTCGCCGTTCCTCAATTTGCTCTGCCATTTTCACTTATCTTCTCTAAGAGCTATTTGTGTATCACCTTTTGTATTTGCTTATATTCGTTTGCAGGCAGTTGGCGCTTATTTAAAACGTTCTATTATCTTTATCCCAATCTGCAGAAGAAGGCGGCTTTGTCCATACTGTTTCTACCATCAATTTTATTCTGGGGTGAAGGACTGGCCAAGGATTCATTATGTATCGGGGCCCTGGGCTTTGTGGTTTATGCGGTATACAAAATTTTCATTCAGCGAAAAGACATTCCTATTTCTATTATATTGCTTGTTTTTAATGGGTGGATATTATTTAGTATCAAGTCGTATATCCTGATGGCCTTTATGCTGGCTCTGATTGTGGCGTCGTTTATGTTATTGAACCGGAAGATTACAAATACAGTACTTCGAACATTATCCGCTTTTTTCTTTATAGCTGTAGCCCTGGTATCCGGATATTTTTTAGTTGATACTTTAGCCGGTTTTGAATCTTCCTCACAGTTTGCAACGGAGAATATCATTCAAACCGTGCAGG
>CBHEUU010000243.1:0-7040 GCA_965990355.1 uncultured Chitinophagaceae bacterium | reverse complement strand
TCCTTTTTCCCGCTTTCGCCCCTTTTTATTGACAGTTAATAACAGGCGCTATGACAATCGTTTTCACCGTGCCTTCTTCGGCACAAGGCCAGCACAATGGCCCCATCCATGTTCTCCTTTTTTATGGAAAATGACGGCCCGATTGACAGCATGTTCATCGTTCAGGTTTTCAGTTCAACAATACGAAATGCCTTCACTGCAACTTTTTGAATATTTGCAACATGGTTTGTTTGTCCAAAGTTTCCATATCCACCAATTTAAGCGACTTCACCATTTTCACTGTAGATGTTTTGTAATGTTGGAAATGAGGTGTTTTTAGATGGGATTGATACGCTTCTTTGTTTGCATAGATTTCGACAATCCTAATTTGATTAGGCTGTTGTTGCTCAGACATAGGGAATATGGCAATAACTCCGGCTTCGATCCTTATCGAAGCTGCAGCTTCCTCTTTAAGGATAGCCTTATACTCCTGCAAGTATTCAGGAAAAATTTCTATCTCAGCAATACGAACCATCATATCTTGATTTGTCAGCTGCTGCTGGGCACAAATACTAACTACATTAAACGTTAATATAAGAGCTAGTATAATTCGCGAACATTTAGTCAATGTCATTGCAATAGGTTAAAAGGATTCTGAATTAATAATGAGCAAAGGTGAGTTTTTGAACTTATTGATAACAGGAAACAATGATCGTTCCGGAAATAGTTCCGTTCTACACGGCGCCTATCTAAATAGTTGTATTTTTAACGTATGCATATTTCTCCCGACCAACTGAACGCCCAGGTGCAATCGCTGATTGAGTCCAATGAGCAACTATTGAAAAGTAAAGCACGGTTACAACAAGATCTGCTTAGTGCAAAAAAATCACTTGCCGAGAAAGAGCAAGCCATTCTGGATGCAAAAGATCTTATTGATCAGCAAGTACAACAGTTGGCTGAGAATAGACAAGTGATCAGTGAATTACGGGCAGCCAACCAGCGTCAGGCCACACAGCTTGGAGAACTGCAGGATAAAATCGGGCAGTTGGAAAAAGAACAAAAGCAGCTGTTAAATCGGTCATGGTGGCAACGGTTATTCGGTCAATAATAGAATTCTGTTCAGTAAGCATACCCCGATCAGGTCGAGACTTTTGCATACCATAAAGCCAATCATTGATCATGAAATACGTTATCCGGCTTTTACTTATCACCCTTTTATTGTCACCGGCCTTGTGGATGGTGATTTTGGTCATTTCAGGGATTACTCATTTGCAAAATGTTATTTCTTCCGTCGAAGGTATTTTTCCGATTCTTTATCTGGGCGGTTTGTTCATCTCCATTCCGGTTTTTTGTGCGTTCTATCTTGTGTATAGTATTATAGGTCAGCAAGATATGTCGGTCAGAAAGAAAAAGATGATCTTATCACTAACTGGGATCTTATTAGTGACGGTCACTTTTATGATCATCGACAGTAGTATGTTAACTGGAAAGTATATAACAACTCAATTATTGTTTTTAAGTTATGCGTTCACTGTTGTATTTTTTACCTGTATTTCTACATTAACGTCAACCGAATCTGCCAGGTAGTGTGTTCCAAAGGCAGAAGAGTAGAAACTATTATTTATCCGTATTTGTTGAGAACAGCCAGGAAATTCAACATCTTTGAAGACCAGCTCTGAAATTCAGAGTAAGATTTCTAATCAAATGATAATTTGAATAGACTATGAAATGGCATAAGCTACTATTCGTCCTGCTGATATTCGGTTATTCCGCCCAAGCTCAAACCAGCATTCAGCTGATCGTGAAGAGCGATAAAATAAAAAAAATAGACGTATTCGATTTGAGCCAGACAGCATTCCAGGATTTCGAATACAACGACACCGTTGTCGCCACGTTTACCAGGAAGAATATCGATTGTTATAATATTATTTACCGGGCTGAAAATAAAAATTTCGCCAAGCAGATTTGGCTTGACACGGGCCGCATTACTATCTATGGTCATATCGACACCAGCGAACTTGTGCTTGATACTGTCATCAATTCACCCATTTATTATTCGGTAAAGAATTTTTACAAAAATTTTTCTGCCTACAGCCGGGAAAAAGACACAGCCAGTATGAATGATCATTTGTTAAATGGAATACGGCAGTATGCAACAAACCCGTTGTATATTTTCATCAGTTTCACTTATGTGAATCTGAATCAGAATTCCCCGGCAAATCTTACAATCCTCAAGAACATCATTGATAGTTTGCCGGATAAATTTGAATGGTTTCTGCTTTATTCAAACGTGGTGAACCGGATGAATAAAATCTTGTCAGGTGTAGCTATTGACATGAAAAAATACGCTTACACAAGCATAACCGGTAAGCAGGAAAGCTACTTGCTGCAGGGCGCCGATTATTATATTTTGGATTTTTGGTTTCTTAACTGCAAACCTTGCCTGGAAGATCATTTGGAAATAAAAAAGAAATATACACTTTTGAGAAGCAAAAGGATTGAACTGATCAGTATCTCAACTGATCAGGACTACCCCAAGTGGATCAAATATCTCAATGATCATCAATATAATTGGCCAAACTATCTGCAAAATGAGGAACTCAATATTGTAAAGGACCTGAGCATTTCCACTTTCCCTACTTATATAGTATTGAATAAGGAAGGAAAGATTGTCACCATGGTGAATTCCTTTAATAGCATTGAAGCTAAATTTCTGATAAATGACTGAGCATGGAAGCGGAGAGGTGGGGTTCGGCAATGAGGGATAACGATGAATCCTATCTATAATTCAACACAACTAATTATCAAATGAAGCCGGCAAGAAAAGTTGTGGCTGCCGATAATGAATTTGAGCCTAGACAAGTAATTCTTGAGGGAAAGAATATTCACACCATTGATGGTTTTCATGCGGCTATTAAAGACCTGCTCCAGTTTCCCGACTATTACGGGGATAATCTCGACGCTTTGTGGGATTGTCTGACTACAGGGAGTCAGCAACGTCTGGGTGAGTATGCTGATGCCGCCATGAATGTTTTCGAGGAAGCCGCCGCGGAGGTTGATGGTTTTGAAATTGAACGAAAGTAAAACTGTTCATATGCATTGTTTTCTAGGGTTCCATCGCTCCAATTAACGGAGGCGTTTTGTTAAAAAACACTCCAGGCTAATTACGAGTTGGAGAGTTTTGGAAATATTTGATATATTATATTTAAAAGCTTCATAATGGCTAATACAATTATTCTATCGGTTAGAGATGAAGACTTTTCAGGAAAACTGCTTCAGGAGATTTCGATCGGACTGAGCGTAGAAAGGATTTCCGTTAAAGATATTATTGAAGCAAGAGTAAGGCAGGAAGTAGAGAATTATAATAATAAACAGCCTGAGTATTATAATGGCCTGATTGAGCCGACTGATGCCGAAAAGACGGTCAATGGATACAGGCTCAAAAAGAAAAAGGTGATCGATGCCGAACAACAGGTTTATATAGCGCTGAATGCCTTTCAGCAAAACAGGTTTTTTATTTTGGTCGATGACCAGCAATGCGATTCGCTTGACCAGCAGATAAAATTAGATGCTGACAAGAAAATCAGCTTTGTCAAATTAACGCCGCTGGTGGGAGGGTAATTATGGGACTATTCGACAAAATTAAAAGCGTATTTGCGGGCAACAGCAATGACCCGGCGAAAAAAGAATTTGAAGATATTATAAATGATACATATAGGGAGTATGCATCTACCAGTATTAATTTCTGGAGCACGGAAGTTCATACCACCAAAGTTTGGACAGAACAAGTGAAGAACTGGCCTGATAAAAAGAAAATTGAGTTCATATTATGGATGATCCCCCTGATACATGAATCAAGGAGTGAAAGCCGCAGTTGGTCATCAGAAGACAGGGGCTGGCAAATAAGCAGTATTCAACTCGCCTATGTACAAACGATTTGCCGGAACAAGCTCATCATGGATGATCATGATGCAGTAAAAATATTCAGTGCCTTTACAAAGTATCGCTCTCAACATTTTTCTGCCATCACACATTGGCCAGTCAGCCATCTGCTCAATCAACTGGAAAAGCAGAAAAAAAACCAGGTAATGTCTGCCGAATTAAGAGATATATTGGACCAGGTGAAACAGGCCATAAAGAAAGACAGTACCTATTATAATGAAAAAGAGTCTCTCAAGCTTACAGATAAGATAGACGGAATGCTTTTCGAGGGAAAGAAGCAAGACGGTAATGTTAAACCCGTCAAATTTTTAGGTGATGATGAATTAGCAGCATTTGCCAATCCTGTACTTGAAAACATGCTGCCTGCAGAAAGAGTGATCTGGTATCAATTACTGACTTTGGCGCAAAAGGCAAGCGGGGCAAAGCCTTCCAAAAAGTATCTTGACGAGACCAAGATCGTGATGAAGGAACTGGGTATCGAGCAATTCAAAAAGGTGATGCACGAGTGGCTGCAGTTTCTTATTGACCTGAAAGTGAAAGAGGAACAGCACACGGTTAATTACAACAATGGCCACACTTATAACTATAGTTCTTTTGACTACCTCACGTCCGTCAACGCAGAAGCAATGAAGGGGTTTGTCTGGATGTGCTCCCATTTTCATGATAATGCGACCATTCAACGCGTTGCGGGGCTCGCTGAGCGGGCTTTCCGAAAAATACCGGGGAAAGGGCCTACCGCCGCCTCTTTGGGGAATGCATGTTTATATACCCTTTATCAATCAAAAGGGTTGGATGGTATCGGGCAGCTCTCCAGGCTAAAGCTTAAGATCAAGCAAGCGAGTACGCAATCATTAATTGATAAATATTTGCAGTCGGCGGCCGAAGAACAGGGGGTTACGGTATCGGAAATAGAAGATATGGCTGTGGATGATTGCGGGCTAGTCAATGGATGCCGTTCATTTGATTTCGATGATGTCAGGGCAGAACTACTCATCACGGGTATAGGCAAAACGGAAATAAAATGGTTTAAGCCTGACGGCTCTCCGCAAAAATCGGTGCCAGTGATCGTTAAAGAAAAGTTTGCAGCAAAGCTTAAAAAGGTAAAAGATATAGCAAAGCAGGTAGAACAAACGTTAACTGCGCAGCGGGACAGGATAGACCGAATGTTCCGCAATGACCGGATATTTAGCAAAGACAGCTTTCAACAATACTACCTGAACCATGGCCTCATGCGCTATTTAACCGATGGTATCATTTGGAATTTTCATTTGCCCGGCAACATTATTTCCGCCATCCATCTAAATAACTGCTGGGTTAACGTTCATAATGAAATAGTTGATATCGTAGCAGCAGGCGAGGTAACATTATGGCATCCGGTAAAAGCTTCTGTCGAAGAGATCA
Source organism: uncultured Chitinophagaceae bacterium (assembly GCA_965990355.1). GTDB lineage: Bacteria > Bacteroidota > Bacteroidia > Chitinophagales > Chitinophagaceae > Terrimonas_A. The sequence goes on along the minus strand of CBHEUU010000243.1, from coordinate 1,718 downwards.
AGGCCTGGAGGGAGTTCCTTGTGTTTCATCACTTACAACAGCCACTCAAACAGGCGTTCCGGGAGCTTTACCTGCTGACAGACGCGGAGTTGGCTACAAGGTCGTACAGTAATCGTATGGCGGCCCACATCCTGCGCCAGCATCAGTTCAATTCCTTAGCTAAGACCAGAGGTTGGCGTTATGCGCTTATGGGCGCATTTGACAACGGGATAGACAGTGAGAAAGCCTCACTATTACTGCCGGAGCAGAGCCTCAGGGCCGAATACTGGATAAACGAAGTCAATGCAGACAATGCAATGAATGATACCGGCATCTGGAATTATATCAGTACAGACCAGGTCCGATTCATTAACACTTCCACTGATGAAACAGTAGACCTTATCAATATTCCTCCGCTTGTCTTTTCAGAGGTAATGAGGGATGTAGACCTTTTTGTCGGCGTAGCGAGCGTGGGAAATGACCCCACATGGCGGGATACTGGTGGTATTCCGGCGTACCGGGATTACTGGACTTCTTATTCATTCGGTGAACTTTCAGAGGTGGCAAAAAACAGGAAGGAAATACTTGCTTCTTTGCTTCCGAAATTAAAGATCAGGGATGTAGCCACTATAAAAGATAAGTTCGTTGTGGTAAAAGGGAAGCGCCGTACCTATAAAATCCACATTGGGAGCACCAATATTCTGATGGAGCCCAATGATCAATACCTGTGCATCGTGCCAGACCGAAATGCGAAATCGCACACCGAAAACGTTTTTCTCCCCTTTGAAGGGGATACAGGTCTCTCTATCATTTTGTCAAAAGCTTTCCTGCTGGCTGATGATGATCAGATCACCGATACAACTATTACTTCTCAAATCAACCGGAAATAAATGCAGCGTTATATCCCCCAGCTACTTGTCCCTGAAATAGGAAGTGAGGGGCAAAAAAAGATCTCAGCTGCCAGGGTGTTGATTATAGGCGCCGGCGGACTGGGTACGCCGCTCGCCATCTACCTGGCGGCAGCTGGTGTAGGAACAATCGGTATCGTGGATGGAGATCAGGTTGGTTTATCCAATTTATCCAGGCAATTTATGTATAACCCAAATGATGTGGGTCAGTCAAAAGCCGGTTCGCTCAGTGCTAAACTGAAGTTGCAAAATCCGGATATAAAAGTTACCGTCTATCCCGAAATGGTGACGGACAACAATATAGCTGACTATATCGCATCATATGATATTATTTGTGATTGTACAGACAACGCGCAGGCAAGGATACTGATCGACCATACTTGCAGCAACATGCATAAGCCACTTGTGTATGCCGTTGTACGCGGATGGGAAGGATACGTGGCGGTTTTTCATCATCAGCAAAAAAGGTCTCTTGAAGATGTTTTCACTTATCAGGACATGATTGATCATGACGCCCTGAATTGTTCTGTTGCTGGTATCGTGAATGCAGCCTGCGGTATAGCGGGAAGTATCCAAGCGTCCGAAGCCATTAAAATTATTGTTGGCATTGACAGTGAATTAGACGGTGGGATACTGATGTTTAATGCAATGGGGCCGGTTTTCAAGGTGTTTAAGCTGAATAAACCGCGGCAGGTTGAAGGTAGCTAACTACCAACTATTTGTTTAACTGTTACCGCATATGAGATATATCTTTCTGATTTCGATTTACCTGTTCATTCAAAGTGTGTCAGTTGCGCAACAACCAACGCTAGTTAATGAGGATTTGTTCAT
>CBHEUU010000242.1:0-7047 GCA_965990355.1 uncultured Chitinophagaceae bacterium | reverse complement strand
AATAAAGCCTCCAGTGATGGAGGCCTTACTATACATTGAATAGTAAATAATACCTTACTTGGTCAAAATGATCGTTTGTTTTTTGATTGCTTTGCGGGGTTTACCATTGGTACCCAGCAAAGGAGTCAGCCGGGGTGCCGTCAACGTAAGCCGCTCTTTTACTTGCTCTGCGAGAAAAGAATTTTCAGGAGAACAATTGATATTGGTGGCGCTTACCTGCCCATCTGTACCGATCTCATATTCGATCAGTACAGAATAAGTTCCATCCTTGATCTTCTTGGAAGTCATCACTTCTGCTCTCAACGTAGTGGTAAACTCATCCATAAAATCTTTCCAGGATTTATTATTGTCTTTTGGGGCTGCAGCTATAGGGGTGCCTGTAGAATCCAACACAACCGGGGGTGCAGCTTCCGACTGAACAGTAGTAACAATATTGCCGGCAGCATCAAGACTGGCGGTAACCACTTTGGGTTTTTCCACCTCCGCAACAGGTGCTGGTTTTTTCCTGGTGCTGGTATCTATTTTAGTAGACAGGTCTTCCCCTTTCCGCACCACGGTGCCGGTATCAGATTTCAGCTTTCCACTGTACAGGGTTTCCTTGAGCGATTGCGCATTGACTGAAGCAGCCGTTACCAGCAGTGCCAATAGAATAACCGGTTTCATAAAAAATAAATTAATTGAGCTTTGTGTGTCCGTCCAAATTTCATGCAAATTAATGGCAAAGATGTTACCATCTTCACAAATGGATGCATGCCAGTACTAAAGTAATGTATTTTACTGATTATGCAGGCGTTGGCGCTCAATACTGAAATTCACTTTTAATACAAAACCGGTGTTGCTTCAGCTGGCTTTGGGCTATGGCACCGGAGCCACCGGAGCATCCTTCACACCCACCGGCCAGATCCCGGGAGTGGGAACACTTACCCCTTTTGTGGAACCACGCTGCTTGTTATCCGCTCCAAAATAATAAAGCGGCCAGCCTTTATAAGTCAGTTGCTTTTTGCCAAATACATCAATGGAACCGAAAAGGGTTTTGTCGAGAGTGGAAGGGACGACCACTTTATCCATCTCATAAATCGGCCAAACGCTATTATTGGAAAAATCAGCCTTTGTGAAATTGTTATTATTGGAACTGTCTTTTGTAAATGTGTAAAGCGTAGCTCCTTTCGCATCCGTAAAGAAAAGCGTCTTACCTGTTCCTTCCACATAAGCGCTGGTATAATTTTTCCCATCAATGCCTACCAATTGTGCATTAAGCAGGAACACCGTATAATCCGGTTTGGCAACATGCCAGATCCCTCCAATCCCTTCTCCTTTGATCTCACCTGCCGCTTCAGGAGTATTGGTGCTGCCTACCAGCGGCGCATAATAATACAGCGGCCATCCTTTGTAGGTTGTTTGCTTGGCTCCGGCACCGGTTGTAACAGTACCGAAGTCTGCCAGGTCAAGACCGGTTGCCAGCAGGCTCTGTGTAAGATTATCGCCCGCATAAAATACAGGCCATACATTAAGACAACCACCGGTACAATTATTTTCCCCATTAAAATCGTTGGCAAAGCTGTAAAGTGTGCGGTTGGTGCCATCCGTTAATATAGCGCCCAACTGGGCATCTGTCCTCAACTTCACTTTAGCCTGTGAAGCAGGCGGATCATCATCCTTATCATCACAGGAAGACAAAAAACAAATACTGAGCACCAGCAGTAAAAAGGCAATAGTTGGCCTTATGCTTTTCCGGACAGAAAAAGCAGGACCATGATTCAAACTAATCATGTGTATTTTTTTAACGTGAATAATAAAAAGGGTGGCGTACTTAACTATCGTTGAGCATCTGCCGGGAGTTGCCTGCAGATTATTTTTTTATTCACAAGTGTGAGTTTGAGGGCAATGCTTCGATCAGTTCAATATTAATTTTATTTTACCTTTTCCCCTCCACGGTTTTTTATTATCAAAGACGGCTAGGTTTGCCCATCCCTGAAAAGCCAGCCTTCCCTACCCCTCCCTATCATTATTATTTGCATCAAACCAAAATCATGAAGAGAATTTTACTTATTACTGCTGTGCTGATCATTTGCGCAAGCAAAGTTGTTTTTGGACAAACGCTTGTCCATTACTGGAACTTCAATACCGTTACTTCCCAGGAAGCCCAGCTTACACCATCTTACACAGTTGGCGGTGCCGGCCTGGTGCACATAGCAGGCGGTGCCAGCGTGATTGATGTGGCTGGCGGCACTGGCCAGAATTTTAGTGTACTTAACCTGAATGCCAGGAATGGTGATGCCGCAGGCAATCATCTTCGCTTCAATAATCCGATCGGCGGAGCACTGGTTTTCTCCCTTCCCACTAGCGGCTTCAGTGATCCTGTAGTTAAGTATGCTACAAGAAGGTCCGGATCCGGTGCAGGCACACAGGAAATTGCTTATTCCATTAATGGCACAGATTTCATTCCTTTCACCACTATTGATCCCGTAGATGGAGATCCTGCATTGGTGACGCTGGATTTCAGCAGTATTGCAGCTGCCGACAATAACCCCACTTTCAAACTGCAGATCACTTTTATACAGGGACCGGGCGGTACAGTGGGCAATAACCGCTTCGATAATTTCACATTGGATGCGACACCTGCCGGTGCGGATAATATTCCACCTTCCGTTTCCTTCAATCCGCAAACTGGGGCAACATTGCTGCCGGTGAATATTGCACCTGCCATCACTTTTAATGAAGACGTACGCAAACTGGACAATACACCTATCACCAGTGCCAACGTAGATGAACTGGTAGAATTACGTCTCAATAATGCAGCGGGCGCTCCTGTAGCTTTTGATGCAGGTTTTGCAGGAAATATTATTACGCTGACACCTTCAGCACCACTCGCTTTCGGACAACCATATTATGTAGCCCTGAAAGCAAATGCAGTGGAAGACCTTGCAGGCAATGCGGTCAGCAGCATTCAGTCTTCTTCTTTTACTACCATTTCACAACAAACCATCTTCAATCCCGGCGACATTCTCTTCGTGGCATATCAAATGAATGCGGTTCCGAATGAAGACAGGATTGCATTTGTAACGTTAGTAAACATACTTCCTGGCACCATTCTCAATTTTACGGATGCCAAATATACCAGCAACAGTCCCGCTCAATGCCCGGGTGGCATTACCTGGACAGCGCCCGGGGACGGCGTAACAGCGGGCACTGTTGTTACCATAAACAATGATGCAGGCACTGCCAGTACCGGCACCATAACTGGAAGCACATTTGGATTAAGCGCCAATGGCGACCAGGTGATTGTATATACCGGCTCTAACAACAATCCTAATTTTATTACAGCGTTAAGTTCCAATGCATGGCTGGCAACCAACACCAGTTGCAGCGGCAGCTTCTCCATGTTACCTGCTTCATTAACCGATGGCATCAACGCCATCAACTTAAGCACAGCACCCGGGAATACAGCAGGTAATACAGTAAATGCTTACTATACAGGCACGATGAATGGTACGATCAGTCAATTGAAAGCACTGATCACTAATCCGGCCAACTGGATCGGAACTGCGGGTGCCACACCAGCCCAAACCTGGCCCAACTGGGCATTCCCCGGTCCTCCTGTGGTAACAGGCGCTCAAACACTGACCAATACTTCCATACAGGTCATCTTCAATCGCGATCTCGATCCTGTAAGTGCCGGGAACATTGAAAATTTCACCGGCATTCCAGGATTGCAAAGCATAACAATGACAAATAATGGTTTGCTGAATGATACGCTTCTGCTTACCTATTCAACACCATTCAGCAACGGAGGTTCTTACACACTCACCATTGCCAATGTAAAGGATGCAGAGAACAGGGCAATGACAGCTCCGTATACATTTACATTCACCTATAATACTTCTATTGCATTCAATGAGCAGGTGCTTTCAGTAGCAGAAGATGCAGGACAGGTGACGCTTCGTTTGAACCTTAAAAACCCTTCTGCGGCGAGTATTAAACTGGTAGTGAAAACAGCAGCGAGTACCGCCAACGCAAGCGATGCTACCATCAGCACGCAAACACTGCAATTCACCGGCAACAGCAATGCAGTACAAACGATCAATATCCCTGTTGTGGATGACAACAATAATGAACAGGATGAATACCTGGTGCTGGCACTGGAAGAGCCATCCGGCCTGGCAGTAACAGGCAATTCTTTTATCACCATTTATATCCGCGACAATGACCGGAAAGCGCCAGTGCCAAACAAGCAGATCGAACTTTCGTATATCGGCAGTTATGATCCATCCGGCAGCAGCAATGCAAGCACAGAGATCGTATCGTACGATTCTGCGTCACGCCGCTTGTTTGCCATCAGTGCTATACAAAACAGGCTTGATATAGCCGACTTCTCTGATCCTGCAGCTATCAAACCCATTGCTTCCATCGACATGACACCGTATGGTGGCATTACAAGCGTAGCGGTAAGAAAAGGTATTGTAGCCGTATCTGTTCCCAATGTTGACCAGCAACTGAATGGATCAGTAATATTCTTTGACACCAACGGTGTTTTCCAAAAACAGGTTACCGTGGGTGCATTGCCTGATATGATCACCTTCACGCCCGATGGCCGCAAAGTGATGACGGCAAATGAGGGCCAACCCAATGATTCTTATACAATAGATCCCGAGGGGTCAGTAAGTATCATCGATATTTCAGGAGGCATACCGGGTTTAAGCCAAAGCAATGTGACCACGCTCGATTTCACCGCCTTCAATGCACAAACCGCTGCATTGGTAGCAGCCGGTGTAAGAAAAGGAAATCCATTGACCACGCTTTCGCAAAACATGGAACCGGAATACATCACCTTCTCTCCTGATTCCAAAAAAGCATGGGTGATATTGCAGGAGTCAAATGCTTTTGCAGTAATTGATCTTGTGACCAAAAAAGTGACAGATATATGGCCACTGGGTAAAAAAGATCATAGCCTGCCGGGCAATGGATTTGATGCGTCTGACCGTGGCAGCAATATCCATATCGCCAATTGGCCGGTAAAAGGATTGTATATGCCGGATGGCATCGCCAGCTATACAATTGGTGGCACTACTTATCTTGTTGGAGCCAATGAAGGCGACGACAGGGAATACAGTGCTTATAACGAAAGAAAGCGGATAAATGATCCGTCTTATGTACTCGATCCGGTTAAATTCCCCAATGCCAGCATACTGAAAAACGACAATAACCTCGGAAGATTAAGGATTACCACTTCTTCCGGCGATACAGATGGTGATGGTGATTTTGATGAGATACACCTGATCGGCGGCCGTTCCTTCTCCATCTGGAATGCCAATACCAAATCTATCGTGTATGACAGCAAAGACGATTTTGAACAATACCTTGCTAAAACACCTTTGTACACACCGATCTTCAATACAGACCATGAAAGCAATGCCTTCAAAGCCAGGAGCACTTCCAAAGGGCCGGAGCCTGAAGGATTGACGCTGGCGAACATAGATGGCAAACAATATGCATTTGTTACGCTTGAACGCCAGGGCGGCGTGATGGTGTATGATATCACCAACCCCAATAATGTAAAGTTTGTGGATTATAAAAACCCACGCAACCTTACTGCTTTTGGTGGTGATAATGGCCCTGAAGGCATCATCCATATTCCAGGCAGTTCAAGCCCGGATGGAAAACATTATGTGATCGTGGCAAATGAGATCAGCGGCACACTAAGCATATACAGGATCGCTAACACAGAGCCAACAGTAAGTGTAAGTGATGTCACCGTTAACGAAGATGCAGGCAATGCAACTGTCAAATTCTGCTTGTCTGAACCAACCAATAAACCCGTCACGGTGAAGTATTTCACCTCCAACGGAACAGCGCACGTACTGTTTGATTACCTGTTCCGCACAGGTTCGAAAACAATACCAGCCGGAGAAACCTGTGCTACTGTTACCATACCGATCGTGGACCTGCCGGTGACTGAGTCTACTGAATACTTCTATGTAAACATCAGCAGTGTATCCGGCGCAGTGAAAGGCGATGCACAGGGAACGGTTACCATTCTTGATGACGATATCAAACCGATGCTCACTATTACAGATGTAACAGTAAATGAAAATACAGGCAAAGCCAAACTGGATATCTGTCTCACACAACCGGCCAATGAACCTGTTACTGTACTTTATTGCACATCCAATGGCACTGCCCTTGCCGGACTGGATTACCAGTTTACACTCGGTGTTGAAACCATTCGTGCCGGCAAAACCTGTAGTTCCATCACCATTCCTATCATCAGAAACCACGCAAAGGAAAACACTGAATATTTCTTTGTAAACCTCAGCCTGGCAATCAATGCAGGCATCGATGACAGGCAGGCGAAAGTGACTATCATTGATAATAATGGTAACACACACCGTGGAAGTGCAGACCAGGAAGATGACTACAATAAAGGTATCGGCTCAGAAAGAAAACTGACCGTTTATCCCAATCCTTTCGTAAACGGAACGAAAGTAGCTATCACTTCACCTGTTGATGAAAGAGGAACGCTCCAGTTAATGGATCTTTCCGGAAGACTGATAAATACTAAAACAGTACAGTTGACCAGGGGAACCAATGTGTTCACCATCGAAGAATTGAATAAGCTCGCTCCGGGAACCTATCTCCTGCGCGTAGTTTCAGGAACATGGACAGAAACACAGAAAGTGATGAAGCAGACACATTAATTTGAAATAGAGACAATTTTAAAATCCCGGCTGTTTTGATACAGCCGGGATTTTTTTTATAAAGGTCAACGGGTGGTGTAACCGCCATTTGCAAAGATGGTTTGACCAGTGATCCACCAGCCATCCGTTACCAGGAACTCTACCAATGGTGCAATGTCTTTGATGTCTGTAAGACCGCTCAATGCAGAAGCCGATTTATGATATGCTACTGCATCATCGCTCTCCTGTCCATAAAAGAAAGGTGTATCCATGGGTCCGGGAGCAACTGCTGTTACAGAAATACCGCGGCTGCCAAATTCTTTTGATGCTGCGCGGGTAAAATGTTCTACAGGTGCTTTTCCTCCGGCATAAG
>CBHEUU010000241.1:0-7065 GCA_965990355.1 uncultured Chitinophagaceae bacterium | reverse complement strand
TATGCCCGAAACCGGCCAGAGGCAGGACGCCCGAAAAGGAAGAAATTAAAATAAGTACTAACCCGGTGTCTGCAGCATCGGGAGGTTATCTGGCCAGACCATCCAATATCTACGCAGAGTCAAAAGCAGAGGGATCTCCCTCAATGCATTCTGCGGAAGAGCCGGTCCCTCCACCGATCGTTGCCACCAAAGAGGAAGACGAACTTCTGGACTTGCAAATGCAACTGGTAGAAAGGGATGACATTCCGGCGGCGGATAAGCCGTTGGCCCACCAGACTCAACTACCCACCTCTTCTCAAGCTGAGGAGCCGGCTATGCTGGACGAAGCAGAGGAGCAGAAACGTAAGGCAGCCGAGAGACTGCACAAGTTGCGAAACTTGTCGTTTAATGTCAACGCGGCAGACCCGAATAATGAGTTTGAAACAGTGCCGGCCTATATCCGCCGCAATATGGAATTATATAACAGCAGCACTCAGATAGAAAACTTCTATAGCAGTTACGAGGTCAAAACTGACCAGAATAATCAAACACAAATCAGCACGATCAATACTTTTTTAGAGGGTAAAAAACCCGACTAACCTTTTTGCGCCTCCAGCGGAGGCGCAAAAGTTTTTTCGTTCCAATGAAGCCAACGTAAGGAACGTGTTTTTAGTTGTTCCCCTGATGTTTTCATCAGGGGTTTTTCTTTTGAGATATTTTCCTACGGTATAAGAAAAATAAACGAACAAGACCTATTGTGAGAAATGGGCTATCCTTTTATAAATCATCAACCAGAAACTTCTTGCGGGCGAAGAAAATATAGGCAGATATATATACCAGCACAGCAATGATCAATACAATTGTTGCCGGTGAATCTGGATAAAACACTTTTTTGCCAAACGGCATTGGTATCAAAACATCAGAAGCCTGCAAGGGTAAAAAATATCCGATTGGCGAAAGCTTGAACTGGAAATTGACCAGTGCAGTGATCAGCCATTCAAAAATGAGACCATACAGGAAAAAGATAATGATAGCCAAACCACTTCTGCGGAATAATACAGCCAGCATTAAAGCAAAAAATAAATAAGCAAGGGATTGGATAAAAACAAACCCGAGATATTCAATGCCTTCCAGTGTAAAACCGCCGGACGATATGGAACCAAAGAACACGGCTGTGATAGCATTGATCAGTGTAATAAGCAATGCGAATAAAACAATCGTGGTGAATTTAACGCCAATGAATTGTTTCCTGCTCCATCCATCAATAATATTCTGCCGGTGGGTTTTGTAGTTGAATTCATTTACCATCAGCATGATAATGATCATGCCGGGAAAATAAAGCAACCAGCTGCTCAGCCACCCTACCGTTTGCCATACTCTTGGAAAGGCAAATGAATCGCCGATCACCATAGCGCTTTGCGGCACTTCCGATTTGGTACGTTGCTCAATATACCATGCGATATAGTTGATCAGGAATATACTTAACAGGTAGAAAACGGAGAAAATCCAGAATGCACGGTAGTTCTTTACTTTCAACCATTCAATGCGTAAGAGATGCAGCATATAATAAGTTTATGGTTCTTGTATTAACGTTCGCTTTTGGTACCGGTAATTTCCAGGAAGGTTGATTCCAGTGATTTACGTTTCATGTTGAGACGGCTCAATACAATGCCGTTGTCAAAGCAGAAACGGTTCAATTGTGAGGCAGTAAGTCCATCGCCACTGATCACCTGTACATAATTATCTATGATCTCAACCTGTACTACCCCGGGCAGTCTCTCCACGGCTTTTTCCAATGCAGCAAGATCGTCTGCTGCTATTTCAATCACGGTTTGTGCCGACGTTTTGGTATCGAGTATATCCTTTACACTTCCAACTGCTTTCAAATGTCCTTTCTGGATAATGGCAACATGGGTACAAACCTTTTCCACTTCATCCAGGATATGGCTTGCCATGATAATGGTCTTGCCTTGCCTGTTTAGATCTTTCATCAGCGTGCGGATCTCTGCAATACCTGCAGGGTCCAGGCCATTGGTGGGCTCATCAAAGACCAGTACATCAGGATTGCCAAGCAGCGTGGAAGCGATAGCCAGCCGTTGCTTCATGCCAAGAGAGTAGGTACTGAATTTGGAATCTTTTCTTTGGGTAAGATTTACAATGTCCAGTACTCTGGCAATATCTTCCCTTCCTCTTTGTTTTATTTCCGCAGCGATCACCAGGTTTCTTTCACCACTGAGATAATGATAAAAATTAGGTGTCTCTAACAAGGTGCCGATACCTTGCCGGACCTTTTCTGAACCGGGCTCACCATTCCACAGGTATGTACCGGAACTGGCTTTCAGGATGTCCATAACGATACCGAGCATAGTGGTCTTGCCACTTCCGTTTGGCCCGAGTATACCGAACACGCTGCCTTTCGGCACTTCAAAAGAAACATTGTCCAGGGCTTTGATGGGGCCGTAGGATTTGGAGATCTTATCAATATTGAGGATAGCGCTCATAAGCGGAAATTATCACCTCAAGATAAGCGTTTATGGGACTTTTCAAAACAAAAGTTGACCAGGGGTAAACAGGGCAGGGGTAATGGTATCAATATAAAAATTAATCCAACCGGTTTTTACTGACACCTTCTTTCGTAATGATCACCGGTTGTATCAATCCTTTTTCATCAAAATACATCCTGTCTATGCAGGTGACCCTGGAATTGCCATCGGTTTCTCCCAGCGGGCGGCGATGGTAAACAATATACCAGGCATCTTTTTCTTTTTCATGGATCACGGAGTGATGGCCGGCGCCGGTGGCAATGGAAGGGTTCTGTTGCAGGATCTTTCCTATTCTTTTAAAAGGCCCAAAGGGAGAATCAGCCACTGCATACGCCACGCTGTAATCCGGACCTGTCCATCCTCCTTCTGACCACATAAAGTAGTATTTGCCATTGCGGATAAACATAAAAGGACCTTCCACATAACCCTGTGGTGTTATTTCCTTGAATGTTGTTCCGTCTTCAAAAGGTACAAAGCCGGTGAAGTCCTTATTCAGTTTGGCAATATTGCAATGCCTCCATCCTCCATAGATCAGATAATATTGTCCATCGGCATCTTTGAATGCAAACTGATCGATAGGCTGCGCACCATTATGAAATTTGTCAATCAATGGTTTTCCTAAATAATCCCTGTAAGGTCCTTCAGGTTTGTCGGCCACTGCAATGCCAATGCCGCCTTTTTCTGCATCACTTTGTATGTCGTTCGTACCAAAGAAGAGAAAATACTGTTTATCCTTTTTGATGATGGAAGGCGCCCACATTGCCCGCTTTGCCCATTTGATGGAAGCTGTGTCGAGTATATGTGAATGTTTGGTCCATTGAATAAGATCCGGTGAAGAAAATGCATCGAGGAATACCTGTTTGCCATACGGAGCCGAATAGGTTGGATAGATCCAATATTTATTCTCAAAAATAGTTCCTTCCGGATCAGCATACCAACCGGGGAATACAGGATTACCGGCCTTCGCAGTATCAGTTGGCTGTGCTGATAATGAAATAGTGACCAGGAACAGGTAAAGAATCAAAAATGCTTGATTAGCTTTGAGTACAATAAACCCTTTCATATGAGAATGCGATTGGTATGAAGAACTAAAATACGGAGATTATGGCAACAATTCTTATAACCGGCGGCACAGGGCTTATTGGCAAAGCACTCAGCAAAGCCTTACTGGATAAAGGGCACCAGGTGATCATTCTTACACGGCAGCAAAATTTACCTGCACAGGGAAATCTTCGTTATGCGCATTGGGATATCGGGCAACAGTTTATCGACCGCGATGCAATTGCTGCCAGCGATCATATCATTCATCTTGCAGGTGCAGGCGTAGCGGAAAAACGCTGGACAGACAAGCGTAAAAAAGAGATCGTGGATAGCCGTATTAAAAGCGGTGAGCTGCTGGTAAAAGCGTTGAAAGAAATCCCGAACAACGTTCGATCTGTTATCAGCGCTTCGGCTATCGGCTGGTATGGTCCCGATCCTGTTATCCCCAATCCCAATCCCTTTGTAGAAGATGATAAAGCAGACGATGGTTTTCTTGGCCTCGCCTGTCTGCAATGGGAGCAAAGTATAGAGCCTGTAAGGCAGCTTGGCAAACGATTGGTAAAACTTCGCACCGGTATTGTGCTCAGTAGGGAAGGTGGTGCATTGGAGGAATTCAAAAAGCCATTGAAGTTTGGCGTGGCTGCTATACTCGGAAGCGGCAACCAGGTGGTCAGTTGGATACATATCGATGACCTCGTAAGGCTTTATACCAGGAGTATAGAAGATGAAAAAATGGAAGGCGTATATAATGCCGTTGCTCCAAAGCCTGTATCAAACCGGGAGTTTGTGTTGCAACTGGCAAAAGAAGTGAAAGGGAAATTCTATATTCCGCTGTATGTTCCTTCTTTTGTTTTAAAGCTGGTATTAGGAGAAATGAGTATCGAGGTATTAAAAAGTGCAACGGTTAGTTGCAGTAAATTGCGCGTTGCTGATTTTACTTTTGCATATCCTACAATTGAAGCGGTATTTGCTTCGCTACGCTCGCAATAACTACGCTCGCAATGAAGCCTACTTGCTCGAAATGATAAAAAGAAAAAGGGATGTATCACTTACACCCCTTTTCTTTTTGGCTGATAAAATTAAAATGCTTTCTTTTCTTCCGGAATTTTTGGTGTTGCTTTTTGCGTATACAAAGTAGGGGTCACTTTTTTAGGATCACCCTGGTATACCCACGTAATATTGTTGATGTATTTGTTGAACGCCGCATTCAACTGCTGAAGCGTTACTTTATCTACATCTTCCTTGATCTTAATGGACCTCTTCCAATCGCCGTGCAACACTTCGTTGGAAGCGAGTGAAGCCGCTTGTGCTTCATTGGTTTCATTGCGATAATAAATGCCAGTGAGATAACCTGTCTTTTCATTCTTCAATTCAGATTCTGTAAACCCTTCCTTCTTCACTTTGTCAATTAACCCGCGGGCTACAGCAATGTATTTATCCGGTTCTGTAGTAGTCACAGAAAGATTGGCATAAGGAGTAGTGCCACCGCTGAACCATGCCTGTGGCGCATATGAAAGACCATGTTTGCTTCTTACTTCCAGGAAATGACGGCTGGCGAAAATGTTCATGGCCAGTGAAAACGCATTGTAATCAGGAGAGCCGGGTAATGGACCGCTGGCTATACCTCTTACATAGTTGGTGGCATTGGCACGTTGCTCATCTTTGAATGAATTGGCAGCTGGCGTATAGCTCTTCTTCTGTTCGATAAAAGGAGCGCCTGCAGGTACTTTACTCAACAGGGCTTTTACTTTTTGTTCGATAGTAGCTTTGTCAAGATCGGCCACCACTACAATCACCAGGCGTGAGCGGGTGAAAATAGATTGCCAGTATTTTTTTGTTTCTGCCGGTGTCAGCGCTGTGATAGATGCTACAGTACCTTGTGGCTCCTTGGCATAGTTAGTACCTGCAAAAGCAGTTTGCTTTGCCAGCTTGTTGATCGCATTATCAGGGCTTGATTCATTGGCGCGAAGGTTATTGATCGCATCCTGTTTGATACGGTCAAATTCTTTTGTATCAAAGCGGGGTGATGTGAGTGCGTCGGTATACAGAGGCCATACCGCATCAAAATCACTTTTGATACAGTTAAGGCTGAAAGAAGCGAAGTCCATTCCGGAACCACCGCCTACCTGGGCACTTACTTTGTCCAGTTTATCTTTAAAACTGTTCTTATCATCTTTTAATGTGCCGCATTCTGTAAGGGCATTGAGTGCAAGGTTTTCAATACCTGCTTTGGCGGCAGGATAATTTTGCACACCGCCTTTGATAATGGTTTGTATTACCACGATATCATTGCCGCTGGGCTGAACGATCACTTTAACCCCATTAATGGTCATGTCATAAGGGGAAGCCTGTTTTTGGGCTGAAGCGGCAAAGGGAAGGGCCAGCGCAACCAGGCATATTGTATGTTGAAATATCTTTTTCATCCGTAATAGTTTTAGTTTAACCTAATAGAGGTTCAGTTCTTAAAGAATTCACTCGCCTTTAGTTGCTTGTTCATCTCTTCATTAATGATCATACCTGCGATGTAGGGCTTATCAATAATGTATTTTTTCAGATAGTTCTGGATATCCGCGCGGGTAACATTCATCAGGCTCTTCATATAGTCTGTATAATAATCCAGTGAAGCACTGCACCACCAGAAAGTGAGCGTACTGCTGAGCGCAGAAGGCTTTTCATTGGCGCGGATGAAATTGCGGCGCAGGATGTCTTTTGCTGTTTGCAATTGTTCATCGGTGAAATAATCTGCATCAGCGAAATGGTTGACCTGGTTAAGCACTTCTGCACTGAATTCTTTCAGTTTACCAGGATTAGGCACAGCAAATGCCTGAACAGGGCCTACATGCGCTGCTGTCTGATAAGAAAGACCAGCATAGCTCGCAAGACCTTTGTCCACCAGCGCCTGCTGCCATTTGGAAGAGTTCAATCCCAGTATAGTGGAAAACACATCAGCGGCCAGTGTGCCAACGGAATCCTTTCTTGTGTCAGGGCCCTGCCATACATACATCACATAAGGCGTTTGAGCAATGGGGGATTCTTTAATAATGTATTCTGTTTTTTCAATTGGCTTGAATTCCGGGATGGGATATTTTTCATGAGGATCAAAGCCGCTGCTGGCCCAATCTCCAAAAATAGCTTTAGCCCTGGCAAACGCCTCGGCAGGTTTAACATCGCCGGTGATCACCAACAGGGAATTGTTCGGGAAATAATATTTGTCTTTGATCACCATCATTTTTTCCGGTGTAGCGGTGTTGATGATGTCATGATCTCCGATCGCATTCTTGCGGGTAAACAGATCGCCCCATACTTTTTTGTTAACGGCAATCCACAACTGGAAATAAGGATCGCTTTCTCCGCGCTGGAATTCCCCATCCACTACCGGTCTTTCTTTTTGCATGTCTTCCGTGCGGTAGATCGGGAACCGGATAGCTGCGTTCATGAATTTCAGTCCTGCATCAAGACTGTCTTTATCAAACGTAAAGAAGTAGTTTACTCTTTCATCACC
>CBHEUU010000240.1:0-7068 GCA_965990355.1 uncultured Chitinophagaceae bacterium | reverse complement strand
TGAAAGTGTTTAAACCAAAGTACGACCCGGATGAACCCAAATGGGAAATGTTCTTTTATCCTCTCGACCGCTGGCATTTATATTCCAATTTCACTAATGGCAAAGAAGATGGCAGCGGACGTATCACGTTTGTCCGCTTATTTGCAATAGTAGCTGCTTTCATCTTGCTCATCGCCTGCATCAACTTTATGAACCTGGGCACGGCCCGCAGTGAAAAACGTGCGAAGGAAGTAGGCATCCGCAAAGTAGTGGGAGCCCGGAAATATTCACTGGTCACACAGTTTATCGGGGAATCCATCCTGCTTGCACTCATCGCAGGATTTTTTGCAATCATAGTTGTGCAGCTGAGTCTCAGTGGGTTCAACAGGCTTACTGATAAAGAACTTTACATACCGTACGGAAGCGCAGGCTTCTGGCTGAGTGGAGTTGCATTTATTATATTCACCGGTTTCCTGGCCGGCAGTTACCCTGCATTTTTCCTTTCTTCTTTTCAGCCGGTGAAAGTGCTGAAAGGAACTTTTAAGAAATCGCAGTCACCTGTTACACCACGTAAAATACTGGTGGTGCTTCAATTTACTTTCGCCATTATACTTATCATCTGCACTATCATCGTAAAACAGCAAATAGATTATGCGCAAAACAGGCAGACCGGTTATAATAAAAACAATCTTGTTTATCATCGTTTCACCGGTGATGTGGAAAAGAATTACCTCCTTATCAAGAATGAACTGCTTTCTCAGGGCATTGCAACATCTGTTACAAAAACCAGTGCTCCTATTACGCAAAGCTGGAGCGATGGCTGGGGCCAGGAATGGGAAGGAAAAGACCCGAATGATAAAACAGATTTTTACAGGTATAATGAAGACGAAGGGTTGGGTGTAACAGCTGGTTTGCAATTTGTGCAGGGGCGCGATTTTGACCTGCGCCAGTTTCCTTCCGATTCAACAGGAATGATCATCAATGAATCTGCATTGAAAGTGATGAAGTTTAAAAACCCGATAGGCAAAATTGTAAAGGACAATGGAACTGAATGGCATATTGTAGGAGTGATCAAGGATTTTATTCTTACCTCTCCTTATGCTCCCACCAAACCGATGCTGATTGCCGGCGCCAAAGCCTGGTTCAATATAATCATGATCCGCATGAATGCATCCAGGACCACTGCCCAAAACTTGCAACAGGCAGAAAAGATCTTTAAAAAATATAATCCCGAATACCCCTTTGACTACACGTTTGTGGATGAGGAATATGCTAATAAATTTAAAAGCGAACAACGTGTAGGCACACTGGCTGCATTGTTTTCCGGCCTTACTATTTTTATTTCCTGCCTGGGCCTGCTGGGACTGGCTATTTATATGGCTGAAGCAAGGGTAAAAGAAATAGGTGTACGCAAAGTGCTGGGCGCTTCGGTTGGCGGGCTTGTTGCATTGCTGTCAAAAGATTTTCTGAAGCTGGTGGGGATTGCTTTTATAATAGCAACACCTATTGCCTGGTGGGCCATGTATAAATGGCTGAGCGATTATTCCTATCGTGTTTCTATTCAATGGTGGGTATTTGTTGGCGCTGGTTTATTATCCCTGCTCGTTGCACTGGCCACAGTCAGTTACCAGGCAATAAGGGCGGCATTGACTAACCCGGTGGAGAGTTTGCGAACAGAATAAAAGTTGTATTTTACTCCAAAATACCACCGATGCGCCACACACTATTTATTGCTGCGCTGTTCACGGCTTTTCTTTTTACAGCTTGCAACACTCCTGATCAACCTGTTACTTATGCTGAAGCCGAAAGTTTCAGCAAGCAGATTGATTCATCCATCAATCACCGCAACCCGAAATATTTCAATACGCTGATCAATGTGAAAGAGCTGGGAAAGCGCATAGAGAAAAACTCTTCGTATAAAATAACTTCCGCTATGGAGAGAGGGATCGGTGAAGGCCTTAATAAAACGAATATGGGCGATCAGATCATCCGCTCAATAGAGAAAAAGGGGTCTTATGAACTGGTGAAACATTATGAAAAAGATAAGGTGCAGCACCTGGTATACCGCATGTATTCCGATGAGGGATTGAACTATCACGATTTTGAATTGGTGAAAAAGAATGGAAAAGTAGCCATCGCTGATTTCTATATTTATATAGCCGGTGAAAACTTCAGTTCCATGCTTGCCAACCTGCTGAGTGTGCTGGACAGGCCAACAGGAGGAAGTTCGGGCGAAGACCGTAAATCGATGGAAAACATTCAGCAGATCAAAAAATTAATGGGGCAGGGGAAATATGAAGCAGCCAAAGAATTATTTGATGGGTTGCCGGCGAAGTTCCGTGATCAGAAAGCGATCCGCATCCTCGGAATACAAATCACTTCCCAGATGGACAATGAAACATATCTGAAGCAACTGGAAGATTTTGAAGCCCGCTATCCCAATGATCCTAACACTTATTTGCTGACATTGGATGCTGCCATCCTGAATAAAGATTATACAAAGGCGCTGAGTAATATCAATCATCTCGATTCACTGATCGATAAAGACCGCTTCCTGGATTTTTACCGTGCTTTAATGTACAATCTCATGGAAGAACCGGTCAAAGCGCGTACGCATCTTGAAACCCTCGTGCAAAATTATCCCACCTTTGAGACCGGCATACTGGAACTGATGGCCAATTACCTGGAGGCCAAAGATTACGGCAAAGCCCGGCCATTGATCGAAAACTTCCGCAAAAATGAAGAGTTTGACCAGGATATGCTGGAATCTGTGCTGGCAATGTATCCTGATTACACAGGTTAATGGTCCGCAAACTATCTTTGGGAAAAAATAAAACATGTCTTATTCCCAACGTACAAACCACGAAATAGATTACAAAATATATGGAGAAGAACTCCAGTTTGTAGAAATCGAATTGGACCCTTCCGAAACTGCTATTGCAGAAAGCGGAGCCATGATGATGATGGAAGATGGTATTTCCATGCAAACCATTTTTGGCGACGGATCACAGCAACAGCAAAGCAGCGGCCTGCTGGGCAAGCTGATGAGCGCAGGTAAAAGGGTGCTCACCGGTGAAAGCCTGTTTATGACGGCTTTTACCAATACAGCTCAGGGTAAAAAGAAAGTAAGTTTTGCAGCGCCTTATACCGGCAAGATCATACCGATGGATTTGCTGCAACTCGGCGGAACGATCATTGCGCAGAAAGATGCTTTTCTTTGCGCTGCCAAAGGAGTGAGTATCGGCATCCATTTCCAGCGCAGGTTAGGCACCGGCATTTTTGGCGGTGAAGGATTTATCATGGAAAAAATAGAAGGCGATGGTTTTGCCTTTATGCATGCCGGCGGTTATATCGTTGAGAAAGTATTGGTGCCCGGTGAAGTATTGAAAGTGGATACAGGTTGTTTGGTAGCTTACACGCCTTCGGTGGATTTTGATATCGAATTTGTACGTGGTGTCCGCAATTTTATTTTTGGTGGCGAGGGACTTTTCTTCGCAAGATTGCAGGGACCGGGAAGAGTTTGGATCCAATCGCTGCCGATCAGCCGGCTTGCAGGAAAGATGGTTGAGTATGGCACCTGGAAACGGAAAGAAGAAGGAAGTATATTGGGAGGATTAGGAAATTTATTGGATGGAAGGGATTAAGAAATGTTCCCGCAAAGAAAAAACAGGCTCCCACAAAGCACACAAAGATCCACAAAGAATAAATTAGATCAGCGATAGTTTCTTTGTGCACTTTTCCTTTGTGGATCTTTGTGTGCTTTGTGGGAGCTTAATTTGTCTTTCTGACAAAAAAATCCCCGGTAATTAAAATCAAATATTACTTTTATAGAACCATTACACTAACCCATGCACCGATCAGGCTTGATTGCCTCCTTTCTGCTACTGAGATACTGTAAAGAAATTATCGGTAGCTTTTTTTTTATCCTCCTGTTTTTTATAAGCGAGGCGCAACCGCAAGATTACCCTGCATACAATTTCAAGCATTACACGGATGAAGATGGTTTACCGCAGAACAGTGTTAAAGCTATTGTAGGTGACAAGGATGGATTTATCTGGCTTGCTACTGAAAACGGGTTGGTCCGTTATGATGGCCAGTCCTTCGTAACATTCAACAGTTCCACCTTACCGATAAAATCAAGCAGGTTTGGTGCTTTAATACCATCAGCAGACAGAAGTAATGCTTTTTTTGCATTAAGCGATCAGAATGATTACCTGTTTGTGAAAGATGGAAAAGTGCTGGTGGATTCTTCCGGCTTTAGCAGGTTTCTTTCAAATATGCCTTTCAGTAAAGAATATGGAACGTTTGTCAATTATTTTCATGCCCTGCTTCCAAATACGTTCAGCGGATCCATCAATTCTGAGAAATGTATCATTGCAGATACTGCAGGTGGTTTTTTTATTTGTGATCATAAAACCGTTTCTTATTATAAAGGCGGACAAAGACAGTATGAGCTGAATTTCCGGTCGCCGGATTTCTGGTCATTCTTTCGCATGGGCGCTTCGCTTTATTGGGCCAGGGGGGACCGGTTCAACGCTATCAGGAACGGAGAGGTCCACAATTTGAAGCTTACAGGTGATTTACCGGAAAATCCGCAGTATCATCCCGGCATCAGCAGGTTTGAAATATTCTGGGGTAATGCTGCGGGGCAGGCTTTTATTTATTTTGAGAAAACCCTGTATCAGGTTTCTGAAGACAGTGCAGAAAACCTGGTCACACGCGAAGTGCTTACCGGGTTTGATTTCAGGTTAAATAATATTAATACTGTTTACTATGATCCCAACAGCTACACTGTTTTTCTTGGCAGTTGGAATAAAGGGTTATTTACATTCTCACGGAAACGGTTCATGCCCCAAACCCTTGGCGGGAATGACGAGGGGAATATTTATTATGCTCAATCAGCCTGGGGGGCCGACCAGGTAATTACCACGCAAGGGCATGTGATCGGTTTGTCAAAACATACTATTCTCCCGGCCATGAAGAAAGAAGGAGTTTGGGATAAATACAGTATGACGATTGACAGCAACGGATATATCTGGACAAAAAAAGGTGATCGTATAAATAAATTTGATCCTAAGGCGAAGTCTTTGCTTTCAACATGGGATTTGAAAACTGAACTGACACAGATCTACAGTGCACCTGATGGAAAAATATGGATCGGTTCAAGGAAAGGTGGATTGTTCTGGATTGATCCTTCAGATAAAAAGGCAAATCCGCAGCCTTTTCCTTTAAAACAATTTATACCGGAAATCTCTTTTGTTACGCAGGAAGACAAGGACAAGTTATGGATTGGTTCATGGAGTGGTCTTTATCATCTTCAGCTTTCAACCGGCCAGATTGATTCGATCAGTGGGCTTGAAAACGCATATATCCGGAGCATCTATATCCCATCACCTGGCCAGGTATGGGTGACCACTTATGGGAACGGATTTTTCCTGTACTCAAATGGAAAGCTGACGCGATTCCCGGTTGATAAAGCAGGCTATCTTTATACATCACATTGTATTGTGGAAGATGAAAAAGGATTTTTCTGGATAACGACGAATAAAGGATTATTCCAGGCTTCAAAGCAAGACCTGCTGAACTATGCAGCAGGAATACAGAAAAAAATATTTTATCTCTATTATGCACAGGACGAAGGATTCAATACCAATGAATTTAATGGCGGTTGCCAGCCCTGCGCAGTAAAACTGGCAAATGGTTATGTGTCGTTGCCTTCATTATACGGGTTGGTATGGTTTGCACCTGGAATATTCGAAAACAGGGTGCCTGACAAAAAAATATTCATTGATAAGATCCTGGTGGATGATACGCTGCAACGCCTGCAGGATACCATCCGGATCCCGAGAGGATTTAAACTGCTTAAGATATATTGTTCTTCTCCTTATAATGGGAATGGTTACAATGTGAATATTGAATATGCCTGGGTAAAAGGAAAAGAAGATACAATATGGCTGGCGCTGGATAATTCGGAAAAGATCATTTCGCAGCCGGGCCTGGGACAGGGCACGTATTCTCTTTTGCTAAGGAAGCAGGCAGGCTTTGGTAATAATAATTATACATACCGGAAACTCACTATTGTTGTTCCGGCTGCTTTTTATGAAAGCTATTGGTTCTACGGAGTGATGGCCGCCCTGCTGGTATTGCTCTTCTGGTTATATACTCACCTGCGGTTGAGGTATGTACGGAATAAAAACCGGCAACTCGAAAATCTTGTTAGTGACCGTACGGAAGAACTGCTAAAAGCTTTATCTGCCTTATCGGTATCTGAGCAGAATATCCGCAGGCAGATGCAGGTACGCGAAGTTTTCTTTACTGCAATCTCCCATGATATCGGCTCGCCTTTGCGTTATATCACCATGATCGCTGAAAATCTGAAAAATTCCCTGGCTAAAGATCATGCGCAATCGCTGGAGGCTAAATATGCCGATGGCATTTTTCAGTCCGGTCACTATTTATATTATCTCACCCGAAACCTGCTTCAATATTTACGGATCTCCGATGAAGGGAATTCACTTCACTTCGAGCAATTCAACCTGCATGCATTGATAGAAACGAAAGTAAGAGTGTTTGAGCCAATTGCAAATGAGCGGATGGTGACGATCATCAACGAAGTACCGGAACAATACGAGCTGTACAGCGATCCGCTTGTGTGCGAAGTAGTGGTGCATAACCTGCTCGACAACGCGATCAAAGCTGCTTTAAAAGGAACGATCAGGATCTATATCAGGGAAGGGCAGTTGATCATCGAGGATTCAGGACCGGGAATGTCGAAAGTACTGGCAGACCATTATAGTGGCAGGTCTCCTTATCCTGATCATAGCTCCCGGCTGAAGCAGGGTTTTGGCCTGGTCAATGAGGTCGGAAAACTTCATAGCCGCTGATATCGGGGAGGCTAATATCGAGAAAAATGTAATGCGGGCGGAATTCGGGCGCCACCCGAATCGCCGCATGACCCGTGGCCGCCGTGCGGACCTCATAACCGTGCATCTCCAGTAAAGTCTTGGTTGCATTGAGTGCCACCGGCCGATCATCGACAACCAGCACCCGCCGCCGCTCCGCTTCGCCGGCTTGTTCGGGCGCGGAGCC
>CBHEUU010000239.1:0-7068 GCA_965990355.1 uncultured Chitinophagaceae bacterium | reverse complement strand
ATGTAATGGTTGGGGATGGCAGCTATCTGATGATGTCGCAGGAGATCATTACTTCTATACAGGAAGGCTATAAGCTTACTATCGTGCTTATCAATAATAATGGTTATGCAAGCATTGGCGGCTTATCCAGGTCATTAGGCACAGATGGATTTGGTACGCATTATAAGTATCGCAATAAAAAGAGCCGTCAACTGGATGGAGGTTTTCTTCCGGTTGATCTTGCCGGAAATGCAGAAAGCCTCGGAGCAATCGTATTGCGTACAAAGACGATCAAAGATTTCAGGGATGCACTGGCTCTGGCAAAATCAAACAAATGCACTACGGTTATTTATATTGAAACAGATCGTGAACAACGCGTGGGAGGATACGCCTGGTGGGATGTGCCTGTTGCAGAAATCTCCACCACTGCTTCAGTAAAACAGAGTTACCAAAAACTGAAAAACAACCGGAAAAAACAACGATACCATTTGTAAATCATAAAAAGTTCAGCATAATGGAGATACTAAAGAATTATATCAATGGGAAATGGACGGATTGCAATACCACTGAAACCAGCAACGTCATTAACCCGGCCACAGGAGAAGTGATGGCCAAAGTGCCGGCAGGTAAAGCAGCAGCAACTGAAGTGAACAAGGCCGTAGCAGCAGCACATGCAGCTTACCTCCACTGGAAAGATGTGCCTGTATTGAAACGAATACAACCTCTTTTCAAATTAAAACAATTACTGGAAGATAACAGTGCAGAGATCGCCAGGCTGATCACCATGGAATCAGGTAAAACACTGGCTGAAGCAAATGGGGAAATGCAAAGAGCGATAGAGAATGTGGAAGTAGCCGCAGGTGCGCCCATGCTTATGCAAAGTGAATTCCTTGAAAACATTGCTTCCGGTATTGATGAATATATGGTGCGTCAACCATTGGGAGTTACCGCTTGTATTGCGCCTTTTAATTTTCCGGCCATGATCTCTTTCTGGTTCCTCCCCTATGCTATCGCCTGTGGCAACAGCATGATCATAAAACCGTCGGAGAAAGTACCGCTTACTATGGTAAAGATCTTTGAGCTGATTGACCAGCTTGATCTCCCGGCCGGACTGCTAAGCATGGTCCATGGAGGAAAAGATACGGTTGATGCAATTCTCGATCACCCGCAGATCAGGTCCATCAGTTTTGTTGGCAGTACGCCTGTGGCACGTTATATCTACTCAAGAGGAACTGCAAATGGCAAACGCGTGCAGGCACAGGGAGGTGCAAAAAATCCTGTGGTGGTATTACCCGATGCAGATATAGAAATGAGCTCACAGATCATTACAGACAGTGTGTATGGTTGCGCCGGACAGCGATGCCTTGCTGCATCTGTCGTGATCACTGTAGATGATAACAATCAAATTAGGGATGCGCTGTATGCTTCTGCACAAAACCGTTCTGTTGGTTATGGGCTGGACAAGGGAGTGGAAATGGGACCTGTGATAAGTTCAGAAAGTAAAACAAGAATTGAAACCCTGATCAATAAAGGAATAACAGAAGGCGGTTCTGTATTACTGGATGGCAGGAATGCAGCTGTCAAAAACTATGAGAAGGGTAATTTTCTCCGCCCAACGATCATTGAAAACCTGCCGGTCGGTGGTGAGTTATTGCGGACAGAGATCTTCGGTCCTGTAATGAGTCTCCTTCACATGAAAACAGTGGAAGATGCCATTGCTTTTATTAATGGTGGCGCTTATGGAAATATGGCCTGCGTATTCACCAGCAGCGGATCAAGCGCGCGGAAATTCCGCAACCAGGCTATGGCTGGTAATATCGGTATCAATATCGGCGTGGCAGCGCCTATGGCACAATTCCCTTTCAGCGGATGGAAAGAAAGCTTCTTTGGCGATCTGCATGGACAAGGCAAGCATGCCATTGAATTCTTTACACAAACAAAAGTTGTTGTTGAACGCTGGCCCAAAGAATGGTCAAGAAAATTTTAAATGAAGATGAACAAATCAACTATACAAATTGCAAACGCTCCGTGTTCGTGGGGAGTACTTGAATTCGAGCTGGAAGGAAAATCATTGGGATATGAACAGGTATTGGATGAAATCGCAGAAACAGGTTATAAAGGGACCGAACTTGGTGATTGGGGGTTCATGCCTACCGATCCCTCCGCTCTTCAACAGGAAATAGCAGAACGGAAACTCAGTTTGCTCGGCGCATTTGTACCTGTTGCGCTGGCTTATGCATCGGCACACGAGGCAGGTATTGAACAGGCATTAAAAACAGCGGGACTCATGTATGATGCAGGTTATCCCGATGCATTTATTGTACTTGCTGATAATAATGGCAGTGTCGACTTCCGCACAGAAAATGCAGGAAGGATCAAAACAAAACACAGTCTTGATGCCGGAAGTATGAAAACTTTTGGAGCAGGTGCAGAAAAGATCGCGAAAGCAGTGAAAGATCAATATGGCATGCGTACCGTTTTCCATCACCACTGTGCCGGTTATATTGAAACGCCCTGGGAGATCGATGCATTTCTTTCTGCCACCGATCCTTCACTGGTAGGCCTGTGCTTTGATACCGGCCATTATCAATTTGGAGGAGGACATGACCCGCTGGGTTTCATGGATAAATACTGGGACCGCATCTGGCATATTCATTTCAAGGATTTTTCACCCGAAATAGCCATGATCGGCGCTTACAATAACTGGGATTATTTCAAATCTGTTCAGCAAGGTGTTTTCTGTGAACTGGGAAAAGGGATCGTTGATTTCAAATCGATCCGTGATTTTCTGCAGAAGAAAAATTATAACGGCTGGATAGTTGTGGAGCAAGATGTTCTGCCCGGCATGGGCGAGCCTGCAAAATGTGCAGAGAATAACAGGCAATACCTGAGATCGATTGGATTGTAGATGCTGAGAACTTAACTGGATTTCCAAGTAACACTAAAGATAAAATATGAAGAAGATCAACATAGCACTGTTAGGGATGGGACGTATTGGCAAGATACATTTTATGAATATCAAACAGTATTTTCCTTCTGCAACCATAACTGCCGTAGCAGATCCGGCCTGTGATGAATCATTCCGTCAGCAATACAAAAATGTTTTTTTCACTGGCGACCCTTACGAAGCGATCCAGCGCGAAGATGTGGATGCTGTATTGATCTGTACGCCTACAAGTTCGCATGCCAACCTGATAGAAGAAGCTATCCGCCGGCGCAAACATATCTTTTGCGAAAAACCAATGGACCTTTCCCTGGAAAGAACGGAAATGTTAACAGAAATGGCAGCAACAGAAAAGGTGAAACTGATGATCGGCTTCAACCGGCGATTCGATCCTGACTTCATGGAAGCATACCGGTCTGTTCGTGATGGAAAGATCGGCAATGTCCAGATCGTAAAAATAACCAGCCGTGATCCGGGGCTTCCCCCGGTTGATTATATCCGTAATTCGGGTGGTTTGTTTATGGATATGGCCATCCATGATTTTGATATGGCCAGGTATATTATGAATAAAGAAGTGGTGGAAGTGTTTGCAAAAGGGTTAGTAGTGATTGATCCTGCAGTGGCCGAGGCCGGTGACGTTGATACTGCTATTACTACATTGGTTTTTGAAGATGGGTCCTACGCTGTTATTGACAATAGCAGGAAAGCGGTGTATGGGTATGACCAGCGTCTCGAGATATTCGGAAGCGGAGGAATGATACAGGTGGATAATAATCTCCATAACCGGAATGTGCTTTACAATGAGTCGGGCATACACCAGGCCTTGCCGCTCGATTTTTTTATGGACCGTTACAGCCGCTCTTATTTAAAGGAAATGGAATTGTTTATCCAGGCATTAACACTCAACTCGCCAATGCCCGCAACAGGTGTGGATGCCATACAGGCCACCATCATTGCAGCAGCAGCAAAGCTGTCGATGGACACAGGAAATTCCGTAAAACTGGAGGAAATAAAAAGAAGCGGGGTGTTGGCTTAAGTTAACCATATAATGGTATTTTCGGGTTAAGGGGTTAACGGCTAAATAGTTTAATGCTATGAATAAGGTTTCGATCAAGGACATTGCCAAAAAAGCAGGGGTTTCAATCACCACGGTTTCGATCGTGCTTAATGGCAACGGGAAGGAAAGAAAGATTAGTCCGTCCAAGATCAAAAAGATCCTGGACGTAGCTGCTGAACTGAACTACCGGCCCAATCAGCAAGCTAAAAGCCTGCGTACCGGCAAAACCTATACACTCGGGCTTATTGTTGATGATATTTCCAATTTCTTCTTTAGCCACCTGGCTAAAACGGTAGAAGAGGAAGCTGATAAATTTGGCTACACAGTAATGTTCTGCAGCAGCGAAAATGATGAAGGCAAATCCAGGAACGTACTCGGCACCCTTTTGAACAAGCAAATGGACGGATATCTTATCGCACCCACATCAGGTATGCTTGCCGAGATCAATCAGTTGGTGCAGGAAAACAAACCACTGGTGCTGGTTGACCGTTTTTTTCAGAATTCATCTGCCAGCTATGTGTCGCTTGACAATTATAAAGGGACTTTCGATAGTGTGACCCATCTTGCAAAACAAGGCTATTCAAAAATTGCGATCGTTACCAATGATTCTGAACAGATACAATTGCAGGAGCGATTTGAAGGATATAAAACTGCTTTACGAAAGCATAAGATCCCCTTTATTCCCGAGTATGTGAAAAAGATCCCTTTTAAGTTTTCTGCACAAAAAATAGTCCGCGAGATCGAAGCTTTTGTCACCGCCAATCCTGATATTGATGCAATATTGTTTACATCCAACAACCTGGGCATCCCGGGGCTGGAAGGATTGCGGAACCTTGACAAAAAAGTAGGAAAGGATATTGCGGTGATCTGCTTTGACGATAATGATCATTTCAGGCTCGCTTCACCTTCTATTACAGTTATTTCGCAACCCATCAGGGCGATCGGCAAGAATGCACTGAAGATACTGCTTGACCAGATTGATAAGAAAGAACTAAAGCAGGTAAAATCTGTACTGCTTCCCAACCTGATCGTAAGGGAATCAACGCCTGTTAAAAACCCTAAGTTGCTTCCAAAGCGAAGAGCCAATTAATAATGTTTAAAAACGATTGCTTTTGAAAACCTTACACACTGCGGATTACATTGTCTTCCTGATTTATTTTATAGGTATCTCGGCATACGGTTATTATATCTACAATAAAAAAAGATCTACAGGCCAGAACGCGAAGGAGTTTTTTCTTGCAGAGGGCGCCCTCACCTGGTGGGCAATCGGTGCATCGTTGATCGCTTCCAATATTTCTGCAGAGCATTTCATCGGCATGAGTGGATCGGGATATGCTCTTGGTCTTGCCATATCCACTTACGAGTGGATGTCGGCGGCTACATTGATCATTGTTGCCATCTTCATTATACCCGTTTATCTTAAAAATAAAATATTCACCATGCCGCAATTTCTTGCTACGCGGTATGATGATTCAGTGAGTACAGTGATGGCGGTATTCTGGCTGCTGGTATATGTGTTTGTGAATCTTACTTCCATTATCTACCTGGGCTCTTTAGCTATCTCCGCCATTTCCGGTATCAGTTTCGAATGGTGTATTGTTGGGTTGACCATTTTTTCTGTGATCGTAACACTGGGAGGAATGAAAGTGATCGGTTATACAGATGTGGTGCAGGTGATCGTATTGATCATCGGAGGTTTGATCACCACTTATCTTGCGCTCACTTTATTATCAGAGAATTTCGGGTTTGGCAAAAATATCCTCAAAGGCCTTTCCCTGCTGCGCAAGGAAGCGCCTGATCATTTTCATATGATATTTGATAAATCCAGTCCTCATTATAAAGAATTACCAGGATTATCCGTATTGATCGGAGGAATGCTGGTCAACAATCTTGCCTATTGGGGATGCAATCAATACATCGTACAACGTACACTTGGCGCAGATCTGAAAACAGCACGTAAAGGAATTCTCTTTGCTGCATTCCTGAAATTACTCATTCCGGTTATTGCCGTACTGCCGGGAATTGCCATGTATGTACTGCACAGCAAAGGATTATTCCAACAGGAAATGACCGATGCAGGTGTGGTTAAGCCTGATCATGCCTACCCTACCCTGATGAACCTGGTGCCACCCGGGTTAAAAGGTGTGGCTTTTGCGGCGCTTACTGCTGCTATCGTGGCGTCTCTTGCAGGTAAGGCCAACAGCATTTCCACCATATTTTCTTTGGATATTTACCGGAAATACATTGATAAAAATGCTCCGGAAAAAAAACTGGTGCGTGTAGGAAGATGGGCTGTTATTATTTCAATGCTGATCGCAGCATTAGTTACGCCTGCATTAAAATCACTGGACCAGGCTTACCAGTTCATACAGGAATATGTTGGGTTTATCTCTCCCGGTGTATTGGCTATTTTCCTGCTTGGCCTGTACTGGAAAAAAACAACAGCGGCAGCCGCAATGGCCGGAGCATTACTGACAATCCCTATTTCTACGGTATTAAAATTCCTGCCATCCTGGTCAAACGGCGCTTTTCCTGATTATCCTTTCTTAGACAGGATGGGCATTACATTCCTGCTGACTGTTCTTATTATGGTAGTAGTGAGTCTCGCCAAACCTAAAGCTCCGGGCACACATGAAATAGAGGTAGAAACTTCCATGTTCCGTGTGTCAAGAGGATTTGTTATAGGTTCAATAATCATCTGCGGGATACTGGCGGCACTGTATACGGTGTTCTGGTAACTAAATTTTATCTATTCTTATAACAACGCTGCTCCTGGAAGAATTGACTTGAGGGTTGAATCCTACTTTCATTAAAAACTCCCCGGAATACTGCCTGCCCGGATCAAGAGAAGATTTCGTTCCTGGATAAATACTCAACTCTGTTATACGGTAAACCGAACGCTCATCAAGCCCTTTCAGTTTTACAGGATAAGCACTCCCCTCGCCATAGCGGTTATTGACAAGATAATTGAACACAACAGCTGAAGACCGGTCTTTATTTACATAAGCCATGGAAGCAACTGCTCCTTCACGCGGATTTGCAAGCCGGTATTGATCACCCTGCCATACTATCTGTTTGAAAGAATTGT
>CBHEUU010000238.1:0-7071 GCA_965990355.1 uncultured Chitinophagaceae bacterium | reverse complement strand
CTTGTAGAAGATGATCTTTAACAAGAAAAAATAAAATATCATAATCTTTATCAAACTGCTTTAGCGCCTCCTCTTTTAAAAATTGCCTTAATAAGGGCTCCTCTTTTACAGCTTTTGCTAAAGTCTTTGCAAAGGAAACTTTTGCCTCATAAACAGGTGGGTCGATGGGTACTTCGTTACCTTGTAGATTGTCTTTTCGGCAACCGAAAAATATTGCCAGGCTGAATGCAAATACAAATACTCGTTTCATAGATAAAACTTAATTTTTATAGGGGGTTAAATAATAAACATTAGGTGAAGCTCAGGTTACTTAAAATTATGTGCAGCACTAAAACGATGGTTTGATGAATTTTCAAATACTTTAAGCAGAAAGAGGAAAGAGCACAGGAGGGCATGAGTTTTAAAAGCATAGTGGGACGGTTCTTTAATCAAACAAATAATTACCTTACAAATACAGGAGTAAGTCGAATAAAACTAACTCAAAATGGATTGAAGCACAAAATAATTTCGACTCAACTGTGAATAAAACCCCTTAAAACAAGAGATATAAAAAATCACACACAAGAAATAAGAATTTACTCTTACTTATTTATAAGTAAAAACTGGAATGCCAATTATTTCTGACATTCCAGTTTCATGAAGTAAATCCCTCGAACTAGCTTCGTAGTATATTTATCGTTCTTATTTCTCCTGCATAAAAGGATAACTGTAATCTACCGGTGGTGTAAATGTTTCTTTGATAGTTCTTGCACTCAACCAACGATAAAGATTAAGTATTGAACCTGCTTTATCATTCGTACCACTCGCCCTTGCTCCACCAAAAGGTTGCTGACCTACCACTGCACCAGTTGGTTTATCATTGATATAAAAGTTGCCTGCTGCATTACGAAGCTTATTCGTAGCCAGTTCAATTGCAGCCCTGTCTTTTGAAATCACTGAACCCGTTAATGCATAAGGAGAAGTATTATCTACCAGTTCCAGTGTTTGTTCAAATTGATCAGTGGGGTAAACATATACCGTCAGCACAGGTCCAAAGATCTCTTCACACATTGTTACATAGTTCGGATCTTTTGCTTCAATCACTGTTGGCTGAATAAAATATCCTTCTTTTTTATTGCACTCACCTCCTGCCCATATTTCTGCATTCTTATCTTTTTTTGCCTGCTCGATATAGTTTTGAATTTTATCAAAACTCTTTTCATCAATCACTGCATTAATAAAGTTGGTGAAATCTTCCACTGTTCCCATCTTAAAGCTTTGCACGCCGGCTATCAATTTCTTTTTTACTTCTTCTGCAATATTGGAAGGCAAATAAGCGCGCGAAGCTGCAGAACATTTTTGTCCCTGAAACTCAAACGCACCTCTGAGCAGTGCAGTAGCTACCACATCTGCATCCGCGCTCTTATGCGCGATCACAAAATCTTTACCACCTGTTTCACCTACTATCCTCGGATAGCTTTTATACTGCGCCATGTTCTTACCAATCGTTTCCCACATATTATTGAATACGCCGGTAGAACCAGTGAAATGCACGCCTGCAAAATCTTTATGATTAAAACATACTTTACCCAGTGTAGGGCCATCCACATAAACAAGATTGATCACACCATCAGGTAAACCGGCTTCTTTTAATATCCGCATAAACATCTGCGCAGAATATACCTGTGTATTAGCTGGCTTCCATACTACCACGTTGCCACACATAGCAGCCGATGTAGGAAGGTTACCACCAATTGCAGTGAAGTTGAAGGGTGTAACAGCCAGCACAAATCCTTCAAGCGGGCGATACTCCATCCGGTTATGCATACCCGGACTGCTGATCGGTTGTTGTTTATAGATCTCACTCAGGAAGTGTACATTGAAACGGAGAAAGTCAATTATTTCACAGGCAGCATCAATCTCAGCCTGGAATGCATTTTTGCTTTGGCCCAGCATGGTGGTACCGTTCATGTAAGACCTGTACTTTGTAGCGATGAGGTCGGCTGCTTTCAGAAATATTCCAGCCCTGCTTTCCCAGCTCATATCAGCCCAGGCTTGCTTAGCTGCCAAAGCCGCTTTGATCGCCTGCTCTACATGTTTTTCATCTCCGCTATGAAAATAACCCAGTGTATGTTTTATTTCATGAGGTGGATGGATCGCTGTTTTCTTACCTGTTCTCACTTCTTCTCCCCCGATATACATCGGGATATCCAGCTCTTCTGATTTTAATTTTTTCAGTGTTGCCTTGAGCGTTTCTTTTTCCTTACTGCCAGGAGCATAATTTAATACCGGCTCATTGGCCGGAAGGGGATATGAAAATGTACCTATTCTCATTGTGATTGTTTTATATATTGATCGTTGGTAAGATGAGACTATGTTGTTTCACTCTCTTTCTCACTCATCAGGTAAGCTTTGATAAATCCATCCAGCTCTCCATCCATTACCGGCTGCACGTTACCTACTTCATAATCGGTACGGTGATCTTTGATCATTTTATATGGATGGAAAACATAGGAGCGTATCTGGCTGCCCCATTCTATTTTTTTCTTTTTGCTGTTCACTGCATCTTTCAGCTCATTCCGTTTGCGGAGCTCTTCTTCATAAAGACGGCTCTTAAGCATGGTCATGGCCTTTTCACGGTTGCCTAATTGCGAACGTTCCGTTTGGCACACTACCACGATGCCTGTTGGAAGGTGGGTAAGCATTACTTTAGTTTCTACCTTGTTCACGTTCTGTCCACCGGCGCCACCGCTTCGTGCTGTTTCCATTTTTACATCAGCATCTCTTACTTCTATATTAATGGAGTCATCCACGAGTGGGTATACAAACACGGAACAGAAAGATGTATGCCTGCGGGCATTGCTATCAAACGGAGAAATTCTTACCAGGCGATGCACGCCGCTTTCGGCTTTCAGGAACCCGTAAGCAAAAGGGCCTTCAAACTGGAGGGTGGCAGTTTTTATACCAGCACCATCTCCCCAAACCCAATCGAGCTCGGTCACTTTCCAGCCTTGTCTTTCGCCATACATCCGGTACATCCGTGCAAGCATTTCGGCCCAGTCCTGGCTTTCCGTGCCACCAGCCCCTGAGTTGATCTGCAATACGGCCGGCAATTCATCTTCCGGCTCATTGAGGGTTGCTTTAAACTCGGCGTCGTCAATCAGTGTATTGGCTTTTTCGTACGCTTCCTTGGTTTCCTCTTCCGTTGCATCACCGGCTTTCCAGAACTCAAAGAGCACAGCAAAATCCTCTACGGCAGTCTCGGTTGACTCGTACAGTTTTACCCAATACTCATTCAGCTTGATGTTCTTGAGAATTTCGGTCGCTCTTTTGTTGTCGTCCCAGAAACCCGGGCTTAACGAAAGCTGCTTGTCTTCTTCAATTTTATATCGTCGGTTCTCGACGTCAAAGAAACCTCCTTATCCCGGCAATGCGGGACCGCATATCCTGTAACTTTTCTTGTGTCATAGTGGGCGCAAAGATACGGAAAGTTTGGGTTGCTTCTACTCGGGAAACAGGGTCTTATCCAGGCCGGGAATGATGCGCAACGCATTCTTATAATATATCTTTTTCAGGATCGGGTCCGGCAGTCCCATTCCATACATTGCCCAGAAGGCGTGGTATTTTTTGTGATAAGGAAAATATTCATCTTCTGTTTCCAGTACACGGAAATAAGTAGCATATTCTTCAGGCACCCAACTGTCTTTACCAAACAATATCCTGTCCTGGTATTGGGTAAAGAACTGCTTTGCCGTATGTGGCTGGCGGCCCAGTTCTGCAATGACGGCGCCAAATTCCACCACTACATTTGGCATTTCATCCAGCAAGCTTCCGAGTTTTTTAAGATCATTGGGATACCAGCCAAAATGTGCTGCAATAAATGTGGTGTTGCGGTGTTTCCTGAAAAGCCGGTGCTGCTCTGCTATCAGCGTATCCCAGGGCACAGGATGAGTAGCGTCTCTTTTACGGCCCGGATGTGTGACCAGTTCCAGCCAGCGTTCGTTATTCGCATCAAGTGGATCCCAAAAAGATTTGGGATCGGCTGTGTGTA
Source organism: uncultured Chitinophagaceae bacterium (assembly GCA_965990355.1). Classification (GTDB taxonomy): domain Bacteria; phylum Bacteroidota; class Bacteroidia; order Chitinophagales; family Chitinophagaceae; genus Terrimonas_A. The sequence continues at coordinate 3,041 of CBHEUU010000238.1, read as the reverse complement.
TCAGCACAGGGATCTTCAACTCCCCAGCTTTCTTCCAGATCGGATCGAGCCGGGCATCATCCACGGCAACTCTTTTTCCATTGATATCCGTAACCGAAAAACCCAGGTTCTTGAAGATCTTCAATCCATTCGCACCATTCTTTACATCCTCCTCCAGCTGACGGGCGGCTTTTTCTCCCCAGCCTGCTTCACCTACATTTTTAAAATCAATATTGGCAAACAGGATGAACCGCCTGGGATAATGGGCTTTTATATTGTCGGCAGCTTTCTTCAACTGGTCCCCATTTGCGCCGCTAAGATTGACCATCACCTTCATGTTCAGCTTATCCATGTCAGTGATCAGGGTAGAAAGGTCCATACCGGGCATACTGTATTGATGATTATGCACGTCGATGAACGGGAACTTTGCTTTGACAGGTTTATGCTCCGGCACCACCAGGGTGGAAGGCGGGTTATAGGATTCGAAATCCATTTTTGCCTGTGCAAAAACATAACCGGGAAGAAGGCTTAGCAAGAAAAAACCATATTTTATCATAAAGCGAATATATTGATCTGTTGTTAGTGACTCATTATGGATTTTTCCCACCAGGATCACAAAGATTCACAAAGAGTTCACGACAACAAGAGCTTCTTTGTGGCCTTCGTGGTCTTAGTGGGAAAATCCTGATCAGGAACCTCCTGCAAATTGCGGCAGAATTCATTTTGATAAAAATCAAAATTGACCCGATCCGGGCAATTTGGGGTTTACCGGACCGTTTAAGAGTATCTTCTTATTGGTTGTTTTGAACGAGTACTCGCAACAGTAAAATAACGAAGTAATTTAACTATTGTTTTTTGCTGATTTATGGCAGATAATGCCGTTGTTTTTCGTGAGCCGTGTAGTTTCTTATCAAAAACTATAAAAAGCCTTTAGGTGCATTACCTTTGTAATTGATCCGATCCTGTGAAGAAAACGTGTCCAACTATGAATTCCAAGCCAGCAAAGGCATTTTATGCCTTTGTGAAATATGCTGCCACTTTAAAGAATCATATAGCTGCCTCGCTTTTATTCTTTTTACCTGCGCTTGCTTCCGGTCAACAAGCGATCACGGGGATCATCACTGACTTTAACTCTTACTGGAAAACATCTACATCTTCCATCAACCCGGTTAAACCTAATAACAGCCATAATCTTCTCGCTTTCACTTTTAATGGTGTACAATACTCTACCGGTGCCAACAATACTGTTTTAGCCAATCATGGTCAAACTTTTATTGATGGCGATTTCTGGTCACTCCCATTAACAGGTTACACAGGTACTATCAATTCCAACACAAAAGTTGGTCTCGGTGAAATGTACGACGGCGTACATAATGGTAAAGGCATCACCCCCTATCAAAATAGCATAACCCCATACCTGAATGATGGTATCAGGGGGTTGGATATCGGCACTTGCGTTGCCAACCTGCCTGCAGGCAGCATCAGCTTTCTGGTAAGCAATATACGCGCGGCTAATATCGGTGATGGCATTCCTGATATCATTGTTACCCAGGTGGCTGATCCAAGCAGTTCTGCCGACCAGTATGCTTTTATTAATATAAATGGCGCTGTGATCGGTCAAACAAAAACGGTAGTATTCACCAACATCACTCCGGTGGCAACATGGACTGCAGATTTCTATGAAGCATCCACTAATCCCATGATACTGACTTCCGGCTTTACTAATACCGACAGGCCTCTCCGCCTGTGGGCCGCTGACCTTAGCGATTTCGGTGTCACACAAACCAACTATACCGATATCCGTAATTTCAAGATCACCCTTTCCGGTAATAGTGATGTTGCTTTTGTTGCTTATAACAACAAAACATTCAATATTGGAATTACCCTGCCGGTAGAATTTACTGATTTCACCGCACGTGAATCAACTAATGGAAGTGCATCGCTGAACTGGACAACCAGCAATGAAAAAGAAGCAGATTATTTTGTGGTAGAAAAAAGCATGGACGGCTCAAACTTTGTGGCTATTGATACAGTGAAGGCCAAAGGCAATAGCACTACCACGCAACATTATATTTCGCTGGACCAGCAACTGAGCCCGGGCATTAACTACTATCGCTTGAAGATAGTTGACCTTGATCAGCGTACAAGCTATAGCAAAACAGTACAGCTTACAGGAAAGGAAACCGGCATCAGGTTATTTCCCAATCCTGCTACCGACCGGATCACTATCAGCCACTCTCCTGCTGCTGTTGAATATGTAAAGATCTATACCCTGAACGGCATGCTGCTGCAACAGAAAAAAGCAGAGCGTAATAGCAATCAAACAAGCTTTGACATAAGCGGCTATGCAAAAGGAATGTATTACCTGGTTTGCGAAAGCAACGGGGAAAGAACCACCCGCTCCTTTGTGATAAGATAGATGTAACACAAAAAAAATTCCTGCTCCCGAAAAGTTTCCTGAACTTTATTGTTTCTACAATACCTTAAAATATTTTACCATGACGTGGAAACGTTTTTCTTATGCATTGTTCCTCGGAACGGCCCTTTCTCTTGCAGCCTGTAATAACGAAGAGAAAAAAGCAGAGCCTGAAGCATCAGCCACTGCAAAGGAACCCAAAATAAAAGAGGATAATGTAAGCTATACCGGCGACAACATCAGCATGAACGGTTTTGTTGCTTATGATGAAAACAAGGAAGGCCCAAGACCTGCAGTGATCATTATCCCCGAATGGTGGGGATTGAATGATTACCCGAAAGAGAGGGCTAAACAACTGGCAGCATTAGGTTATTTTGCCATGGCCATCGACATGTTTGGAAATGGCAAAACGGCTGACAACCCGGATTCCGCAGGTAAATATGTTCTGCCGTTTTACAGTGATCCCAAAATGACACAGAGAAGGTTTGATGCAGCACTCGCCAAACTGAAATCATACAGCCAGGCTGATACCAGCAAGATCGCAGCAATCGGTTATTGCTTCGGCGGAGCACAGGTATTGAATATGGCAAGGCTGGGTGAAAACCTGAAAGGTGTGGTAAGCTTTCATGGCACCCTCATGGGTGTG
>CBHEUU010000237.1:0-7073 GCA_965990355.1 uncultured Chitinophagaceae bacterium | reverse complement strand
TATGAAAAATCCTGATTCTACCAAACGGTTTAATGTGCATGAAGCCTTATCAGAATGCGAGCGGTTCTACCAGTTTTATGTGAATGAGCTGAAGATTGTGCAAAAAGGCAAATCGGTGACGGATAAGTACAAGGTCCTGTTTTACGTGATCGGTGGCACCGAGCAAACCGCATTTGGCGGCGGTGAAGAAAATAAAGTAGGTATTTTATGGACGCCTGCTGTAAGAATGCGCAAAGCTCCTTATGGTGCGCTTGCTCATGAATTGGGTCATGCTTTCCAGTACCTCGCGGCAAGTGACAATGGAACAGGTCCACGAGGGGCAATCATGGAAATGTCTGCCCAGTACATGCTCTGGCAGGTTTACCCTGAGTGGATGACATTTGAAAACTACCACCTGGTCAGTTTCATGAAAAAGACACATTCTGCATTCCTGCACCCGACGAATATGTATCATACTCCTTATGTAATTGAATATTGGTCCAACAAACACGGGATAGAATTTTTCGGCCAGTTGCTTCGTAACTCACAAAAAGGGGAGGACCCCGTAATGACCTATAAAAGGATGACCTCCCTGACGCAGGAGCAGTTCAATGATGAGATCTTTGATGCCTCCCGCAGGTTCATTACCTGGGATATAAAACGGATCGAAAAAGTGGCAGCCAGGTATGCCAACCAGCACTTTACTTCCCTTCAACCGGTTGAAAACGGATGGTACCGGGTGGCGGAAAGCAACTGTCCGCAAAACTATGGATACAATGGCATCAAACTGAACGTGCCCGCCGCCGGTACCAAAGTAAAACTGTCTTTTAAAGGATTGGCGGGCGCTGCGGGTTTCAGGGCTATAAAAACGGATAAAGCCGGCTGGCGTTACGGTTTCCTGGCAGTTAAAAAGGATGGCAGCCGTGAATATGGAAAGCATTATTCCGATGCGAATGGAACTGCTACCTTTAAAGTGCCTGCAAACACGGAATATTTATGGCTGGTGGTGAGTGGGGCTCCTAAAGAACATTGGACGGTATCTGGCAAAGATGAGAACAATGAGCAATGGCCATACCAGATCCGGCTTTCGGGAACTACCCTGGCTGATCCTGTAATAAAATAAGGAATAAGGGTTATTTCTGAGCCATTTGTGGGTATCAATACCTGGTCACCGGTGTATTGAAGTTAAAATCTGTAAATGATCGGATACTTTATTCAAATAGAATTGAAGCTTAAGCGTATAATTTTGCGGCATTATCAACTAAAAATAAATTTATGCGTAGAATCAACTGGGAAGGTGTGTTTCCTGCTATGTTAACGCCTTTTGCTGCAAATGATACGATTGACTTTAGCATGTTTGAAAAAAATGTCGCTGCGCAACTTGCTGCCGGGATAGATGGCGTTATCCTGGGTGGGTCCTTAGGTGAAGCAAGCACCCTTGAATATGAAGAAAAGATCCAATTGCTGGTGTTTTGTGCGGAAATATTGAAAGGACGGGTCCCTACGGTGATGAATATCGCTGAGCAGTCCACCAAAGTGGCCGTTAAACTGGCACAGGATGCTGAGGCAAATGGTGCAGATGCGCTGATGGTGCTGCCACCGATGAGATATAAAGCCGATGAAGCCGAAACTGTGACCTATTTCAAAACGATCGCTGAAAATACCTCACTGCCGATCATGATCTATAACAACCCGGTTGATTATAAGATCGAGGTTACATTGGATATGTTTGAACAGCTGGCAAAACTGCCCAATGTACAGGCTGTGAAGGAATCTACGAGGGATGTTACGAATATCATCCGCATGCGCAACCAGTTTGGTAAAAGGTTCAGCCTTCTCTGCGGCGTGGATACGCTTATACTGGAAGAGCTCATGCTTGGTGCAGATGGCGTTGTAGGTGGACTGGTAGATGCCTTCCCTGCAGAAACAGTTGCCATATACAAACTCGCAAAAGCCGGTATGTATAAAGAAGCACTGGAAATTTACAAATGGTTCATGCCTATTCTTGAATTGGATATCCATCCCAAACTGGTACAGAATATTAAACTGGCAGCCGTGCAAACCGGTCTGAGTACCGAGCATGTACGCGCTCCACGTCGCCCATTGGAAGGATCGGAAAGGCAATATGTTCTTGACCTTGTCAATAAGGCTATCGAAACAAGGCCTCAGCTTCCCGATTATCTTAACTTGCCGGTTTTACAAAACGCTTAGGCCCTAATTGAAGGTAATATGCATTATAAATTGAAATCGTTCAGTCCTGTAACAGGTACTGAATTAACAGGTGAGTTTACCGGAGCAACTATCAGTGAAATTGAAGCCGCCGCATATAATGCATCCCGCGCTTTTCCGGCTTATGCTCAAACAGCACCGGCAGACCGGGCAGCTTTTCTGGAAGCCATCGGGCAGGAGATCATGCTGCTGGGTGATGAACTGATCAGTCGCGCTATGCTTGAAACTGGTTTGCCAGAGGCCAGGCTGCTTGGAGAAAGAGGAAGAACAGTAGGTCAGTTACAATTATTTGCTGACATCCTGCGCGAAGGCTCCTGGGTGGAAGCGGTGATAGATCCGGCTTTACCGGAGCGCAAACCCTTGCCCCGTGCCGACATCAGGAAGATGCTTGTGCCTGTTGGCCCTGTACTGGTATTTGGCGCCAGCAACTTTCCCTTCGCATTCTCAACAGCAGGTGGTGATACGGCTTCTGCTCTTGCAGCCGGCAACCCGGTGATCGTGAAAGCACATGAAGGACATTTAGGTACCAATGAACTGGTGGGAAAGGCCATACAGAATGCCGCACAAAAAACCGGCATGCCTGCCGGCGTATTTTCTTACCTGGTGATTGATAAAATAGCGACCGTACAGGAACTGATCAAAAACGAATTCATCAAAGCAATTGGTTTTACCGGGTCATACAAAGCAGGGATGTCTATTTTTCACACAGCTACAACTGCCCGCCACACGCCTATTCCCGTATATGCCGAGATGAGCAGCGTGAACCCTGTGGTGATTCTTCCTGAAGTACTTCAGCAAAAAGCTGAAACACTTGCAACACAGATCGCCGCTTCGGTAACATTAGGTTCGGGACAATTCTGCACCAACCCGGGATTGCTTTTTCTCATCGCGTCGGATGATGCAACGCGCTTTGAAAAAGAATTGACCAGCCTTATTGCCAGTGCTTCACCTGCGCTGATGCTGAATAAAACGGTTTGTAATAATTATTACAACTCGAAGAAAACTTTGGCTGATCAGAAAGAAATTTCCGTACTGGCTGAAGCATCCGATCTGTCGGCAGAACTTAAAAGTGCACCTGCATTATTGAAAACCACAGCAGCGGATTTTATTCAGAATGCAGCATTGCAATCGGAAGTATTCGGGCCATCGTCACTGATCGTTTGGTGCAATGACCGCACTGAGCTGCTGTCTGCACTTGAATCATTGCATGGTCAGCTTACCGGTACGGTAATGGGTACTGCAAATGATCTTACTGCTTACAATGAAATCATCACTGTCCTGGGCAGCAAAGCCGGGCGGGTACTGTTTAACGGTGTTCCAACAGGTGTGGAAGTTTGTCATGCCATGGTTCACGGTGGACCATTTCCTGCTACCAGCGATGCACGCAGTACTTCAGTGGGCGGCGATGCAATCAAACGGTTTGTGCGGCCCCTGTGTTTACAGGATTGTCCGCCTGATCTTTTGCCACTAGCTTTGAAAGATGAAAATCCATTGAACATCATGAGAAAAATAAATGGACATTTTACGAACGCAAAGGTCAATTCATAATAACTAATATGGCTTCCAAAACATTTCTTTGTATAGATGCTCACACTTGTGGAAACCCCGTAAGGGTTGTTGCCGGTGGTGGGCCAGTGCTCAGGGGTGAAAACATGATGGAAAAGCGCCTGCATTTCCTGGCAGAATATGACTGGATAAGAAAAGGCCTCATGTTTGAACCAAGAGGACATGATATGATGAGTGGCAGCATACTTTATCCGCCACATGATCCGCAGAATGATGCTGCAGTCCTTTTTATTGAAACAAGCGGATGTCTTCCTATGTGCGGGCATGGCACCATCGGTACAGTTACAATTGCTATCGAAGAGGGTTTGATCATTCCAAAAGCTCCGGGGCAGCTGAGACTTGAAACGCCTGCCGGCCTTGTATTGATCTCTTACCAGCAGAATGGAAAGAAAGTAAGTTCCGTGCGGCTGACGAATGTAAAATCATTCCTCTATGCACAAGACCTGGAAGTGGAATGCCCCGTACTCGGAACACTGAAAGTGGATGTTGCCTACGGCGGTAACTTCTATGCCATCGTGGACCCACAACCTGGCTTTAAGGGATTGCAGGATTTCACGGCTGGTGATCTTATTGCCTGGAGCAAAGTGTGCAGGGAGCGTCTTAATGAGAAATATTCTTTTGTTCATCCTGAGAATGCGCATATAAAAGGATTGAGCCATTTATTATGGACCGGCGCTACGATCTCTCCAAAAGCTTCTGCACGCAATGCCGTGTTTTATGGAGATAAGGCGATTGACCGCTCTCCCTGCGGTACCGGCACTTCTGCACGTATGGCCCAATGGCATGCAAAAGGCAAACTGGCGAAAGGAGAAGAGTTCATTCATGAAAGCATTATCGGATCGCAGTTTATCGGACGGATAGAGCAGGAAACAGAGGTCGCAGGTAAACCAGCCATTGTTCCGAGTATTGAAGGTTGGGCGATTGTTTACGGATACAATACTATTAAAATAGATGATGATGATCCATACGCACATGGGTTCCAGGTTTTGTAAATCGTGACTGATGCTTTATAAACGGCTTTGTATTTCTTTCTCTGTGATCATTGCTGCGCTGACTGCGACAGGTCAGGCAGTTGAAATGAACTTTACCGTTACTATGAAAGAACCTTCTACACAGGTTTATAGAGTACGGTTTGAATGCACTGGCGTGAAAAAAGAATGGGTGGATGTTAAAATGCCTGTATGGATGCCGGGGTATTACCAGCTACTGAATTACGCTGATAATATCAGTGCATTTCATGTGGAAGAGCAGGGTGGTGACACATTAAAATGGGAAAAAGCTAATTATAATACCTGGCGGATCTATTCCAATTATGCCAATAAGCTCAACATTAGTTATAGTGTAAAAGCAGTACGACATTTTGTTGCAACGAATTACCTGGATGAAGAACGCGGCTTTATTGCACCAACAGGTACGTTTATGCATGTTGACGGATTGATCAATCAACCCGTAACTATTACCATCGAACCATATAGTAAATGGAACCGTGTTGCAACCGGTCTTGAACCTGTGAAAGGAAAGAAATTCCAGTATTCAGCATCCGACTTTGATGTGTTGTATGACAGTCCCATACTCACCGGTAACCTGGAAGAACTTCCTTCGTTTTCTGTAAAAGGAATACCTCATTATTTTATCGGATACAAACCCGGCCAGTTTGACCGGCAGGCATTTATTGATGATCTGAAGAAAGTGGTGGAAGCAGCAGTGAACATGATGGGCGATATTCCCTTTAAGCACTACACATTTATTGCTATCGGCCCGGGTGGGGGTGGAATAGAACATCTTAACTCAACGGCGATCAGCTTTGATGGAACGGGCATGAACACTGCGGAAAGCCGCAAAGGCGTATTGTCCTTTTTGGCGCATGAGTATTTCCATCATTATAATGCGAAGCGTATCCGGCCTGTTGAACTCGGTCCATTCGATTATGATAAAGGCAGCCGGACTGATATGCTCTGGGTTGCTGAAGGCATTACATCTTATTATGAAAACTTTCTTCTGAAAAGAGCCGGATTGATAAATGAAAATGATTTGTTCAAGGAATTTGAGGACCATATCCGGGCTTATGAAAATAAACCAGGGCATCTATTCCAGTCTGTTGCGCAGGCCAGTTATGATACATGGGCTGATGGACCGTTTGGCCGAACTGGTGATGATGTAAACAAAACTATTTCTTACTATAACAAAGGGCCTGTGCTCGCCATGCTGCTTGATTTTAAGATCCGTCACGAAACCGGTAATAAACGGTCACTCGATGATGTAATGAGAACTTTGTACAAAGATTTTTACCAGGCTAAACGACGCGGGTATACTGCACAGGAATTTCGTGAAGTATGTGAAAAAACAGCAGGCGTTTCACTGGCTCCGTTTTTTGAATATATATACACCGTCAAAGATGTTGACTATGCGAAATACCTTGGGTACGCGGGATTAACAATAGATACAGCCAATAAGCCAGTACCGGGCGCATGGCTGGGCATTAACGCGCGGGAAAGAAAAGATACTGTTATCATTACCGGTGTTGATTGGGAATCTCCTGCATGGCTTGCAGGAATAAGACCGCGGCAGGTATTAAAAACTATTGATGGAAAGCCGGCTAATATGCAGTTGCTCCAGGACCTCAATAAAAACAAAGTTGGCAGTATAGTTAAGCTGCAGGTAGAGCAGGGCGGTGTATTGAAAACAATCCCGCTGATATTGGGAACTCACTTTGTCCGCAGCTTTACGATCAGCAAACTCAGTAACCCTGATAAATTGCAGTCTGCCATTTTCAAAGATTGGTCTCGTACAATTCAATAATCGTAATTATAAATGAAAAATATTGTCGTTATTGGTGGTGGTATAATGGGGTTGAGCTCGGCTTATTATTTACGGCAGGCAGGCCACCAGGTGACTGTACTCGATAAAAGTAATTTTCTCGATAATTGTTCTTATGGGAACGCTGGTTATGTTTGTCCCAGCCATTTCATTCCATTGGCCGCTCCGGGCATTGTTAGCCAGGGACTGAAATGGATGTTGAATTCCCGTAGCCCATTTTATGTTCAGCCGTCCCTCAACGGAGCGTTGATAGACTGGGGATTCAAGTTCATGAGGAGTGCCACGCAAAAAAATGTAGACAACGCTGCAATACCATTGCGCGATATAGCGCTGATGAGCCAGAAAGAATATGAATTGTGGGCCGCTCTTCCCGGTTTCAATTTTGCTTATCAGCATAAGGGATTACTGGAGATCTTTCAAACGCAGAAAGTGGCCAGTCATGCAAAACATACGGTGGAGAAAGGAAAAGAATTGGGCCTTGA
>CBHEUU010000236.1:0-7099 GCA_965990355.1 uncultured Chitinophagaceae bacterium | reverse complement strand
TGTTTATTCTGACAGCTTATGTTGAGGGCTGGCAGAGGGTGGATTATGATGTATGGCAACAATCCGTCAGTGCATTGGCGTTGAGTTCGCGCGGATGGGTGCAAACGGTCAACTTCTTCATATTCGGAACAATAATCCTAAGCACAGTTCCGGCCTGGCGTAAGTTGCTGGCTGGCGGAACAGGATCGAAAGCCTATCCCATCCTTACTGCATTAGCGGGGATTAGCCTGATTGTTTGCGGCTTTGCATCGCAGGACCCGGCTCCCGGCTATGATCCGCAGGGGCTGGCACTTACCAAACCTTCATTACGGGGTTTGATGCATCTTTTATTTGCAGCTATCGGGGCGCTTAGTTCGATAATCGGGCTGCTGGTAATGGCGCGCCGTTTTACCGGCGATCATTTATGGTATGGATGGAATGTATACGCTGTACTTATGGCAATTGCCATGACCGTCTTTATAACCATTTATGCAATCTGGAGCACGGCATCTACGGGACATGCAGGCACTTTCGAACGTCTTGGATTGATGGTAGTGCCGGTTTGGGGATTGACCTTTCTTTGGCGTTTAGAAACAGGAGTTCCTTTTATGTATCCGCAATATGTATATTATTAATTATCCGATATGTACCAAATTTAATATAGTCTATCATCTTTATAGACTATTAAGATCCCCTATCTTTGCCCTCATCTTTTCTATTCGGACAAAGAAGATGAAATTTGGCATTGCATGATTTTAAACCTTAACAACAACAAGATGGTTTCACAGATGAAGAGCGTTCCGGCAACAAGCAGATTTTCCAACCGGGCAGAAAACTATGCAAAGTTCCGGCCTGGTTACCCCGAAGAATTATTTCCTTTTATTGAAAAAACAATGGACCTGAAATCGGCAGCTGGCATTGTAGATATTGGATCTGGTACAGGCTTATTTGCAGAGCCTCTATTGAAACGTGGATATAGCGTAGTATGTATTGAACCCAATGAAGACATGAGGAAAGCAGGTGAGGAACGATTGAAAAAATATCCGTCTTTTCAAAGCATCCGCTCCACTGCAGAAGCTACCGGTTTACCTGAACAGAGTGTAGACCTTATAACTGTTGCACAAACCTTTCATTGGCTTGATCCCGTTGCAGCCCGGCTGGAATGTGAACGCGTTTTAAAACCCAATGGGACTGTTATCCTGGCCTGGAACCGTGAAAAAAGAAAAACAGATTTTCAGAAAAAGTATAAAGCGTTGCGTGACCAATACAGAATAGGTGAGCCTGGTCCTGTGCAAATTGATCCTGTAGTGATCAATGATTTTTTCGCTCCCGGGATAGTAACATCGAAGGTTTTTCCCAATGAACAGCTATTGGACTTCGAAGGATTGAAAGGCCAGCTACTTTCCAAATCTTATATTCCCCTGCCGGGTCATGATTCGTATGATGCGATGATCACTGAACTGATCCAGTTATTTATTGCGCATAATGAAAACGGGCTTGTAAGGATAGAGTATGAAACGCTCCTCTATTGGGGACAGTTTAGCTAACTGAAATGACTTAATAAATAAAGCCTGCAGAATACACTGCAGGCTTTATTTATCAAGTCTCTTTATTTATTTAATCAATTCCTGGAGCGTAGTCTGTAATTCTTCTCCGCGGATGTTTTTGGCAACAATCTTTCCGTTCTTATCCAGCAAGAGATTCTGAGGAATGGCTTTTATATCATAAAGCTTTGCCACTTCATTGTCCCAGAATTTCAGATCTGATACATGTGTCCATTCCAGTTTATCATCATGGATAGCTTTCAGCCATTTATCTTTTTGCCCGGGGCGGTCAAGCGACACTCCCAGCACGGTGAAATTCTTATCCTTGTATTTCTGGTAAGCAGCAACCACATTAGGATTTTCTGCACGGCAGGGGCCGCACCAGCTGGCCCAGAAATCAATAAGAACATACTTGCCTTTAAAAGAAGCCAGGCTTATAGCTACATCCGCCGTATCGTTTTGTGTAAAAGGAATGGCTTTCTTTCCTATCCGCAATTGCTTGGCAATGGCGATCCGCTCTTTGAAAAGCTTGGCAGAAGGAAGATTTTTAACAGGCCCTCCCAGCAAATTATAAACAGGTTCTACTTTAACGGGATCTATGGCATAACCGCTATACTGTGAAAGCGCATAGATAGCCACCGGTGAAGTTTTCCCCTGTTGTTTAATAAAATTCTTATATACTTTTTCATTCACTACGTCCTGAAGCGAATCAATCTGTTTTCTCACGCGGGATTCGCCTGTAGAATCTTTTGCTTTACGGGCCTGGCTGTATTTTTCATACAAAGCAGAAAAATCTTTGTCGTATTGGCTGATCTCCTTTCTTAAGCTGAGGTATTGCTGATGTGAAGGGGATCCGGACACCGTAGCGTTGCTGAAAGAATCGATGGATATTACATTGATCTTACCTGGCTCGAGGAAAACGCTGTAATTGTCTTTCGCAAAGCTCCGCCCCTTGCGTGCGCTATCCTGGATGATTGGCACTACACGTACCTGGGCAAGGATAGGCTCGTCCAGAAAAGTCTGGAAACTCACTTCCTTTTGCCCGGTGAGGACGATGCTGTCGGTAAAACGCACTTTACTGAGCGTATTGTAATAAGACAGGAAGATCTTTTCAACAGGGTAAGCCAGTTTGCCCAAATCGACAGAAAGCGCGAGGTTGCTTGGCTTTGGGTCCGCTGGTGGTGGCTGCGCCAGCAATACGCTGGAAGGTATGGTCAGGGACAGTAATAGAAGAGTAAAGACCGAAATAACTGAACGCATGTTTTGAGGTTTATTAAGGTGATTAAAACAATTAGCCTGGACAGGCACGGCAATCGGCTGGCAGCTTTTGAAAAATAACTACCGGCGACGAAGATAAGGGTTTTAATATTAGTCTACAAAATAAGTAGACAATGAATTTGAGCACCCAACACCAGGAAAAGCTCCGTTGAATAGCCCTATTCAGTACGGAGCGACTTTACAGGATTTGCCATCGCAGCCCTTATCGTTTGTATACTTAAAGTAAACAGCGCTATCATCAGCATCAAAACACCACATATAGCAAACACCCACCAGTCCATACTCGTTCTGTAAGCAAAGTCCTCCAGCCATTTATGAGTTGCCCACCACGCAATTGGTAAAGCAATGGCGAATGCGATCATCACCAATTGCACAAAGTCTTTTGACAATATGGAAATGATATTCGGAACAGAGGCACCCAGTATTTTCCTGACCCCTATTTCTTTTCTCCGGACATTGATCGTATACATCACCAGCCCAAGCAGTCCAAGGCAACTGATCAGTACGGATAAACCTGTTGCCCAGCTTAACAAGCTTGATGTTCGTTGTTCCGTTTCATAAAACCTGGCGATTGTATCATCAAAAAACTTGTAGTTGAAATCCGCATCAGGGTAAATCCTGTGATATATTTTTTGAATCTTCGCAATTGTTTCTGCCCACGATGAGCCTGACGAATTCTTTGGCTGAAGCAATATATGAAAGAAAAAGCTTCTTTCATCAAAACTTGCAAATACCAGCGGGCCGACGACAGTATGAAGCGATTGCTGATTAAAATCATGCATTACTCCAACGATAGGCAATAGCTTATTATTAAAGTCCAACTGCTTACCAAGTGCCTCTTCCGGCTGTTTAAAGCCAAGCAGTTTGGCATACGTTTCATTAATTAAAAACTCTTTGATCGTATCGCTTTTCTGCACATTTCTGCCGGCGAGCAATTTTATATCGAATAACCGGATATAGTTGGTATCGCCCCAGCGCAGCTGTACACTTTCTTTATTATCGTTTGCGGCATCTCCGTATTTTATACTGGTGAATGCAGCACCACTTTCAGCAGGTGTTAAAAAACCTCTGCTGGCCATTTCCACACCCGGAATGGCTTTTATCTCGCTCAACAATAAGTTACGGTTGGCGACAACAGTGTCATCACGCGGCACGTCAAAGCTTAGCACAGCATTTTTCCTGAACCCCATATCGGCATTCAGTGTATAATTGATCTGTTTGCCTACCATCACAGTTGCGATAACAAAGAACTGCGCTATCACAAATTGTGATACTGTCAATGTTTTTCTTACCCATGTATGCCTTGTTTCGTTCCTGTTGGCAAAAGCCTGGTTTTTTAAAACATTCACCGGCTTATACCCGGATAAAATAAATGCAGGATACAACCCGGAAAGAAAGCTTACCATCAGGGCCAGCAGCAATAAAAACAAAAAGATATCCGGTTGATCAAATGGTTGAAATTTCAGTCCCGGGGGAATAAAATCAGCAAATAACCCAAGCAATAAAGGTGCAAGGCAAAATGAAATGATACATGCAGCAAGGGTTAATAAAAAAGTTTCGCCCAGAAACTGCAGGATAAGCTGCCTCCTCGACCCTCCCATTGTTTTTCTTACGCCAATTTCTTTTGCCCTATGTGCAGCATTGGCTGTAGTAAGATTGATGAAGTTGATACAGGCAAGCAATAACAAAAATACAGCAACCGCAAACAATCCATATAATGTTGGTTTATGCGCAAGCCGTTGGTTAAAGGATGCATACAAGGGATTAAAATGAACGTCATTTAAAGGCTGCAAATGAAAGCTCATATAATTATTTGCATCTTTAACAGCATCTTTATGATACTTGGCCAGCAATGAATTTAATTGCTTTTCAGTATTCGCCATATTGGTGCCTTTTGTAAGTTTTATATACACCGTGGAATACGCCATCCAGTCATTCCAGGCATTCATCATAAAATCACCCTGCAAATGGGTTTGAGCAATGGTAGCGAATGAAACAAACTCAACAGCATTGAATGAGCTGCGCGCATTTATATCTTTTACAATGCCCGAAACTGTTACGGTAAAATCATCATTGTACCGTATTTGTTTACCAATAACATCATTGATATTCGCCGAAGGAAAATATTGCTTCATCCTGCTTTCAGCAAGTACAACATTGAATGGGTTTTTTAAGGATGCTTCCGGCGATCCGGCAAGCCACTGATATGGCAGTAATGAAAAATATTGCGGATTGGTAAATATTATATCAGCTTGTTTTTTAAACACCAGGGGCTGCGATGATCCTTCTTTTTCGATATTCACTTTAGCTGTTCCATCACCCTGGAAATGCATTACAGGAACTGTTGCCTCAACGCCCGTTGCTTCATTTTGAATGGCTGCGCTCAGGGGAGCCGGTACTGCAGCTGAATGGCCATCATTTCCATTAAACTTCAGATCCATTACCACACGGTAAATGCGATCGGCATCCGTTTCAGCTTTATCATAGCTGAATTCAAATTGCACGATGAGGAAGATGATCAGTGCAGCGCTGACACCGATCGATAATCCCAGCACATTAATGGCAGTAAAAGCTTTGTTGCGGGTAAATACCCTGAACGCTGTTTTGAAGTAATTCCTGAACATTGGTTAAACCTGATTAATGATGCAGAATTTCACCAAAACAAATACCATATCCTTTTGAATTGATTTTCAGTTTTTTGAAATTAACTTAATAAAAAACTGTCCGGATTTGATACAATGGTTGTCCGTAAATAATTCAGTAAACTGTGATTTTTCGATATTGCCATCCGTATAATAATGCGCTATACAGTCATTTAACCTGATAAACCAATAATGGAAGAAGATCAGTTTTTATTATTACTCAATGATAACAAGGGCATTATACTCAAAATATGTAATGTTTACTGCTATAATAAAACAGACCGGGAAGACCTGGCCCAGGAGATAACCTATACCCTTTGGAAGGGGCGCACCACCTACAATCCGGCTTTAAAGTATACTACCTGGATGTACAGGGTGGCATTGAACGTGGCAATATCTTTTTACCGGGCATCCGTTATCTATAAAAAGAAACTGCAGTTTGCCCGGCAGGAATCTGAAACAAAGGAAGACGTCTCTGTAAATCCTGATCCCGATGACAAACTCAGTCAGCTGCAATTTCATATCGCTGCATTAAACGAACTGGACAAAGCGCTGATCATACTTTACCTGGAAGGGAATAGCTACAAAGAAATAAGCGAGGTGCTGGGTATTACCGAAACAAATGTAGCCACCAGGTTGAGCAGGATAAAAGAGAAACTGAAAAAAGGAATTATAAAATCAAAACTGAATAACAATGTCAGATAACGAACTAAAAGATTTGTGGGAGATTGAATCCGGAAGAATTGACCCGGCCTATGTTATGAATTTACAAGCCTGGGCATTGCATGCCCGGACGATTGAATATGTGCAGACCTTTAAAGCAGAGACCAGCCTTAGATCACTTGTTGCTTTTAAGAAAACTGCTGTTTTCATAGGAATTGTATGGTCATCATTATTAGCCTTGTTGATTTATGGCAATCAGTTTAAGAATGTTTTCTTTTCCGGTTCATTGAGCATCCTGCTTTTATTTTCTATAGCAGCCATAGTTGCCTATACCAGGCAGATCATTCTGATAAAAAAGATTGATTATGGAGAGCCGGTTGTTGTTATCCAGGAAAAGCTATTAAAGCTGCAGGTGTCTACCATTAGCGTCATCCGGTTGCTGTGGTTACAGCTTCCGTTCTACACTACTTTTTTCTGGAGTAAAGAATGGATTGAGAGCGATCCCACATTCTGGTTCACCGCTTTTCCTGTCACGATTGCTTTTATATGTCTGGCAGTATGGGCTTTCCGGCTTATCGCCTTAAAGAATGCAGGAAAAAAGTGGTTCGGTATACTGATAGGCAAAAAAGAGTGGGTTTCTATAATGGATGCCAGGGCATCCCTTGATGAAATTGCCATTTTCAAATCAGGTGAATGAAAATTATTAAATTCGATTTTCCATCTTTAATATAAAAAAACCGCCATGCCAGTCCGAAGCCATCTTTATGCCTTTGCTATTCTTTTGTTATTCCTTGCAATAATGCCTTGCGTATATGCCCAACAGGGGATTGAAGAAAAAATAGACAAGATCGTTACAAAAGCAAAGAGTGACGAGGGGTTCCCTGGTATGGCCGTTGCTGTTATCAGGAACGGTAAAGTAATATTCAAGAAAACGTATGGTGTAAAGTCGGAAGAAAGCAAAGGCGATATTAATGAAAATACGGTCTTTAGTAT
>CBHEUU010000235.1:0-7104 GCA_965990355.1 uncultured Chitinophagaceae bacterium | reverse complement strand
GATATGATGGAGGAGCTGGAAACGCATTTGAGCCGGGAGTAAGTAGCTTACCGGTTTTGAGGATGATCCTTAACTGAAACCTCTGTAATTTCGGGTATGCTTCCGCAAATAAATATCATCTCTTACGAATCAAAATACCAGCCTGTATTCAAAAGTCTCAATCTTGAATGGCTGGATAAATACAATCTTACAGAAGATCATGATCTGATGATCCTGGATGACCCGCAGGGAACAGTCATCGACAACGGCGGTTTTATCTGGCTCGCCAAAGCAGGAGAGGAGATCATTGGAACAGCGGGTATCATGAAAGACACCGATACAGTGTTTGAAATAATCAAAATGTTTGTGTCCCCATCATGGCGGGGGAAAGGTATCAGCAAGCTGCTGATTGAAACCTGCCTGTCAAAAGCAAAAGAAATTGGTGCGAAGAAATTGATCCTGTTTTCCAATCATCAACTGGAGACTGCATTAAAACTGTATGAAAAATATGGCTTCCGGCATGTGGAAGTTACTGATGCTCCTTTTGAAACTGCCGATGTTAAAATGGAATTAATACTGTAAAAATTCTTTTTAACAATATCCCAGCAACAGAGGCTTTTATTAATGAAGGATTGGTATTAATCTTGTCATTATTCATCATGAATAAGACAAAGTTTATGATTCGTGGTTTTTCCTTTTTATCATTTTTCCTGCTGCTGTTTTCTTCTTTTGTTGTTAATGCCCAGAACATCCGGGAAGATGTTCTTAAATACACCAATGATTTCCGCCGGTCAAAAGGTTTGCCTGCCCTGGAAATGAAAGATGGTCTCAATAAACTGGCGCAGGAACATAGTTCCAATATGGCCAGAGGGAAAACCGGCTTTGGTCATGATGGATTTATGCAACGCCAGCAGGCCGCACATAAATTCCTTCCTTCTGTAAATGCCTTTGCAGAAAACGTTGCCTATGGCGCCACCAGTGGTAAGGAAGTGGTGAAGGGATGGAGGAATTCATCCGGGCACCGCCGCAATATGCTGGGCAAGTACAAGTATATCGGTATAGGCGTTGCAAAGGATAAAAAAGGTACCTTGTACTACACCCAGGTGTTTGTGAATTAATTTTCTCCGTTTTGCAGTAACTTGCTGCCTGATGGAAAAGAAACCGATTATTTCTGTAAGAAACCTGGCTAAGCAATATGGCCAGTTCCAGGCCGTAAAAGGCATTTCCTTTGATGTTTATGAAGGCGAGATCTTCGGATTGCTGGGCCCTAATGGTGCCGGTAAATCCACTACACTGGAGATCATTGAAACCCTGCGGGAAAAAACCAGCGGGGAAGTGATTGTAGATGGATTGAACCTTGACACGCAACCAGCCGAGATCAAAAAGATCATTGGTGTGCAATTGCAAACCAGCGGTTATTATCCGGGTCTGAACCTTCTACAGTTGATCGAACTGTTTTGCGGTCTTTATAATCGTGATGTAGGCGCCATGGAATTGCTGGAAATGGTGAACCTGAAAGACAAGGCAAAAGCCAAATTCAAAGACCTGAGTGGCGGGCAGAAACAACGCTTTTCTGTTGCTACAACACTGATTAATGAACCCCGTATCATTTTCTTGGATGAACCAACCACGGGTCTTGATCCGCAGGCAAGAAGAAGCCTTTGGGAATTGATCCGCACCATCCGCGACAGGGGCACTACGGTGATTATTACCACTCACTATATGGATGAAGCGGAATACCTGTGCGACAGGATCGCTATCATTGATTCAGGCAAGATCATTGCATTGGACTCTCCCGATGGCATGATCGATGCATTGGTGGCTTCCGGCTTTGAACGGCCGAAAGAAGTAAAAAAAGCCAACCTGGAAGATGTGTTTATTAATCTTACGGGTCATTCCCTGCGGGAAGGATAATGCAGCTAATTTTTAAACTATTCAGCAATGAGTATTCAAAATAAATTGAAAGAATTTATGAGCAGTAAAATTGACGCGCAAAAAAGCGCCGGCGAAGCCTTTCTGAACATCAATAAAGATAAAGAAGGTGTTGTGCAATTGCCTGAAGGCTTGCAATACGAAGTGTTGAAAGAAGGTACTGGCATCCAACCTACCATTAATGACAAAATAAAAGCCCATTATAAAGGAGCTTTGCTGGATGGTAAGGAATTTGACAGTTCTTTCAAACGCAACCAGCCATTTACCGCTCCATTAACCGCACTGATCAAAGGATGGCAAATAGCTATTCCTTTGATGAAAGAAGGCAGTCACTGGAGGTTTTGGATACCATCCCACCTGGCTTATGGTGATCGTGGAGCAGGGGGCGATATTCCAGGCGGTGCAACATTGATGTTTGAAGTGGAGCTGTTGGAAGTGATCAAATAAATCCCATTGAGCATTGAATATTGAGTATTGATTATTGAGCATTTTATGCAGGCTTTAAAAAAATATTCAATAATCAATACTCAATATTCAATGCTCAATTTTAAACGCTTTTCATTACTGATAAATTTTTTCTTATGCCAACTGCAATTGATCTGCGTTATCCCATCGGTCAATATGAGGCACAGCCTTTTTCCATTGAAAAAAAAGTAGAGTGGCTGGCTGATATCAAATTCCTTCCGCTGGCGCTTGAAAATGCTATACTCAACCTCGATGAAGAGCAGTTGCACACGCCCTACAGGGAAGGTGGCTGGACGATCCACCAGTTGGTGCATCATGTAGCAGACAGCCATATCAATGCCTATTGCCGCTTCAAACTGGCGCTTACAGAAGATAACCCGACCATCAAGCCTTATGAAGAAAAGCTTTGGTCGGAAATGAATGATGTGCAAAAACTGCCCGTTAATATTTCAATTACCTTACTGTATGCATTGCATACCCGCTGGTATGAAGCACTCAAATATGTAAGGGATGATGAATGGAACAACAGGACCGTATTTCATCCTGAACATAAACGGACCATGCGCCTCTGGTATCTCCTGGGTAATTATGCCTGGCATGGCAGGCATCACGTGGCACATATAACCTCGTTGAGGGAAAGAAACGGTTGGTAGACGGCAAATCGCAATAAACTATGAAACTATGAAATGGAAAATCCTTTCCTCTGAATACCTCTTTCATGATCTTTGGTTCAAAGTGCGTAAAGACCGGTGTCAGACTCCTGATGGAACAATTGTTGATCCTTATTACGTATACGAATTCCCTACCTGGGTTACAGCTGTCGCTCTTACTGAAGATGGCAAAGTGATCATAGAGCATCAATACAGGCATGCGCTGGGCGAAGTGTGCATTGAAATACCTGGCGGCTGCGTGGATGATACAGATGCAAGCCTTGAAGATGCCATCAAACGAGAACTGCTGGAAGAAACAGGATATTCTTTCACATCCTACGAGTACCTTGGTAAAATATCAGCCAACCCTTCCACAAACTCCAATCTCATGCACATGTTTCTTGCACGAGGCGGAAAGAAAATAACCGGGCAGCATCTTGATGCTAATGAAGAGATCCAAATCTCACTTCATACTATAGACGAAGTAAAAGAGATGCTGCGGAAAAATGAAATATTACAGGCTATGCATGTAACGTGTTTGATGTATGCGTTGGAGAAGTTAAGCAGTTAAACAACTTCAGCTACCAGGAACACGCTTCCGCATACCAGCACCAGATCGTTTTCTTTTGCTTTTGCTTTCGCTTCTTTCAGTGCACTGTTCACATTAGGGTATGTTTTGCCTTTCAGTCCTGCCGCGGCTGCCTGCTGTTGCAATTCTCTTGCGTCCAGCGCACGTGGAATACTGGCTTGTGTAAAATAATAATGCGCAGAAGAAGGGAGCAGTGCCAGCACTTTGTCAACCGCTTTGTCTTTTACCATTCCCAGTACAATATGCAGTTCATGATAATCGGCCAGTTCAAGCTGTTCAACCACTTGTTGCATACCGGCTTCATTATGCGCCACATCAAGTATAACGGGCGGATGTTGATGGATAAGTTCCCAACGGCCATGCAGTCCGGTCAGTTTTTTAACCTGGCGCAGGGCTGATTGAATGATAGGCTCATCTATGTTCCAACCTCTTTCCTGCAACACGGCACATGCTTCCAATACAGTAAGCAGGTTTTTGGTTTGATATAAACCAGGGAGATCAAGCCGGTAAACCTGGCGATCGGTTTTATGTTCTTCCGCAACCTGCACTATCAGCTCATGTTTTTCCCATTTCCAATCCATGGGCTGCCTTTTTTGCGCTGCAATAGTAAGCGGAGCATTTTTTTGGCGTGCAGTATTTTCAAATACAGGAGCAGTTTCTTCTGTTACTTCTCCCACTACTACAGGAATATCTTGTTTAATAATACCTGCTTTTTCCGTCGCTATTTTTGGGAGTGTATCACCCAGCAGGTTCATATGGTCCCAACCAATATTGGTGATTACAGACAGTTCCGGTGTAATAATATTGGTGCTGTCGAGCCGGCCACCAAGGCCGGTTTCAATCACAGCAATATCAACACCCTGTTGGGCAAAATAATCAAAGGCCATCACTACAGAGATCTCAAAAAAACTGGGATCAATCTCATCAATCACCGGTTTGATCCTTTCCGTAAAATCAATCACAAATTCCTTTGGCAGGAGATAGCCATTGATCTTTATCCGTTCTCGGAAATCTTTTAAGTGAGGGGAGGTGTGCAAACCTGTTTTATAACCGGCTGTTTGCAGAATGGAAGCCAGCATATGACTTGTAGAGCCTTTGCCATTGGTGCCGGCGATATGTATCGATTTAAACCGCTGTTGCGGATTACCGAGAAATTCACACAGGCGGATCGTATTAGTCAGATCTTCTTTATACGCGGCAGCACCGATACGGCTGAACATGGGCAGGCGGGTAAAAAGATAGTCGATTGTCTGTTCGTAGGTCATATAGTTCGTCCAGTGATTTCTTTGTAAAGTTGATAATTATCTTCATCGAAACAAACAAAGTAAACTTTTTTGATCGAGCGGCCGGAAGAAAGCCATGCATTTACTGTTTGAATGGCAACGGAAGCTGCTTCTTTTTTAGGATAACCATAAATGCCATCCGCACCGCCTCCGCCCATCAGGGATGAATTGGCTGCATTAACGATAGCATCAACAGCAACAGTAGTTATATTGTCTTTAAGAATAAAAATGCTTTCGTTCATGAAAGCAAAATTAGCGAGAAAGGGTTTTGAAGTTTAAACTCTTTAGCCGCCCAGCAGGAAATTGAACTGATAAACCACAATCGATTCCTCTGCTGTTTTATTAAAACGGTTCCTTCTCAACCATTCTTTAATAATGGAAATAGCTTCACCGTTTGTAAGAGTGGATCCCTGCACCCAGTTGAGATAAGTGCCTACGCCATCGGGTGACACCCTGATCTGTGCCAGCACTTTTCCTTTGAGGTTTTCACCCGCATCCATTGATTTAGGATTGATCACCACCCGGCTGCCACTTATCCGCAATGGGCCGGTGCCACGACCGCTACCGGAACCATTACCGCCGCCAGAGCCAGTGCCACTGCCTCCACCGGTGCCACTTCCGTTACCAATACCAGTGCCTGTGCCACTGCCGCCAGCCCTGTCGTATGTGGTAGACACGCCACCACCGCTTCCTGTACCCGTTGTTGTTTTACCCAACACAGCTTTTGGAGTAGGCTTGGGCTGGGGCGGAGGAGGGTTGGGCTTAGGTTCAGCTTTTACTATCGATTTGTTTTCGTTTATTTTAGTCGCTTTAGGCTTGGGATTATCAGGTTTCAGAATTGCCGGTGCTACTTTTTCTGTGGGATCCTCTTCAATGTCTTTCGCATCTTCCTGTGTGCCGGGTTGGGGAGGCGTTTGTGGGGCTATTCCAGCCGGGCCTGAAGCTTCCACCGGGTTGCCGCCACCACCGCCACCGCCTAATTGTTTGGCAGGAGGCACTTCCTCTTCAGGAATATTCAGCTCTACCATGATCCCCTGGTCGGGAGGCGTGGGGATAATAGCAGGTATTGTCCATGACCACAAGAACATCACCAACAGCAATAGTCCTGCAAACCCGATCGTAATCATGGTAGCCTGTGAATTCTTCTTTGCTTCAAAAGAGGCAGACATAGTGTAAACGTTATTCATACAAATGTACAGGTTGATGGGCCGGCATAAAAGCCGTTGTTTTTCACACGTGTTATTAACGTACAAGGACTGTGCAACTTGTACCCGGGGATGGCTATAAAATGTTAAATTTGGAATCAGCGCGATCCTATCCATGACAACATATTGCTATATCACCATCAACCATCAATATGAAATCAAGGAATCTTATCTTTTGCTTCACTTACTGGATCACAAGTGCTACCCTTTGTATGGGACAATCCTCTGAACCCAAGTACCTGGGCGATCTTTCCTTCTATACACTTGCAGGAGAACTTGTTCCTTTGCAACCAATCGTTGCCCGTAAAGAGCATTCATTTATTTTTCTACTGAATGCCGGCCTCAATAACCGGAGTAGGAGTCCGCGAGTAGATTCACTGCAAAAGCAGGTGGAACGGTATGGATTCAACGCTCAGGCCATTCTCATCGAAATGCTACCGGACCGGCCGGAAGAAAGAACGGCGATACTGGCTAATTTAAAAGAGAATGAAAAGGAAGTAAGCTACACTACCCTGTATGATCCAATTGAAAGCTATTCCAGGAAAAACTCCATCAGCATCCGACCCACCCGAAGTGCAGAGCTGTTCAAACGGTTGAGCAATGGCAGCACCGATTGGATACAAAATGCTATCCTGCTGGTAGATAAAACCGGTAAGATCGAATGGCGATTTGATATGCTGCTACCAGGAGGCCAGGATCTGGCGCAGCTATGTCAGATCCTGGCGGGTAATTCACCCATAGCTAAAGTGCAAGCGCCTCTCGCCGGGAAGATCATTAGCTTTCAGGATAACCAGGTAGCCTTTAGTGATCTATTGGCACAGCCAAAATACAAGATCATTGCTTGCAACCCTGCCAAAGGGTCCACGCTACGATCTGCTGCGGGCGAATTAAAAAATATTGGAGGAGAGGTGTTGCTTGCTACACTGAACTTATTTCCGTTAGATACCTTCATTTATAATGCTGAAACACAGAAACGCATAATGCCTTTGCATAAACAAGCG
>CBHEUU010000234.1:0-7155 GCA_965990355.1 uncultured Chitinophagaceae bacterium | reverse complement strand
CGGCGTGGGAGATAAAGTATTCATGATGGAAAATACCTGGTATACCGTGATCAGCCCTGAAAGCTGCTCCTCCATTCTCTGGCGAAGCTGGGATAAGAAGGAGATTGCTGCTGAACAACTTCGACTCACTGCCGATAAAATGCTCGGCTTCGGTCTTATAGACGGCATCATTCCTGAACCTATTGGCGGCGCCCACTGGGATTATGACCAGGCCGCACAACTGCTCAAGGATTTCCTATTACCTGTACTCCAGGAACAAAAGCGAAAGACACCCGATCAACGCATCAACGAACGTATCGAAAAGTTCGGCAAGATGGGATTCTGGGAAGAAGTCTGAGTCAAGAGAGCCAGAACACAATCATTACAATTTCAAAGTAAAACCTCAAAAATCAAACTAATCCATTCGCGCAATTCGTGTTTATTTGTGTAATTCGCGTTTCAAATTCGAATCATTTATATGTCACTTCAACAAAAATTTACCGGTACAGGCATCGCCATCGTAACACCTTTTCATGCAGACGGATCCATTGATTGGGACAGCTATAAGAAGCTGATCGAATTCTGGATCGCTGGTAAGGTGGAATACCTGGTTGTGTTGGGTACTACCGGTGAAAGCGCTACGGTGCATGGTGACGAAAAGCAACAGGTATTTTCTTTTGTTGCAAAAACAGTGAATGGCCGCCTGCCTCTTGTTGCAGGCATTGGTGGTTATGATACCAAAGAAGTACTGGATGGTTTTACCCGGTTCAACCTGGAAGGATATGATGCGATATTGTCCGTATCACCTTATTACAACAAGCCCAACCAGGAAGGTTTATTCCAGCATTACAAAGCGCTGAATGATAAAACACCACTGCCGATCATGATGTACAATGTGCCTTCCCGCACAGGACAAAACATAACTGCTGCCACACAGCTCCGCATTGCACATGAATGCAAAAATATCTTTGCTACAAAAGAAGCCAGTGGCAATATGGATCAGATCATGCAGATCATCAAATACAAACCAGCCGATTTTATGGTGATCAGCGGGGATGATGCATTGACATTACCGATGATCGCATTAGGCGCTGCAGGCGTTACGTCTGTAGTGGCAAATGCTTACCCGAAAGAGTTTGCTGAAATGGTAAGGCTTTGCCTGGCAGATAACTTTGCCGATGCACGTGAATTACATTATAAATACACTGATATCATCAATTCCATGTTTGCAGAAGGCAGCCCCAGCGGCGTGAAAGCTTATCTTTCAGAAATGGGTTTATGTGCCAACACTTTCCGCCAGCCTGTTTGGCCGGTAAGCGCGTCCTTGCATGCAACCATCAAGGGGTTGATGAAGAAATAACTTCATCATGGTCCGGACATACTTTTGCTTGCTCCTACTCTCAGCTCATTCAATTATAATGGCTCAGAACAACGTTCGCATTGAAATAAGCAAACTCCCGGAATATCATGCATCGGGAAGTGATATTTTTGCTGCCGGTTCTTTCAATGGATGGAACCCTGCCGATACCAATTTCCGTTTTAAGAAAACGGATAATGGTCTCTACTATCTTGATCTGTCATTACCGGATAGCTCTTACGAATTTAAACTCACCCGCGGTGGTTGGGATAAAGCAGAATGCCAGAAAAATGGAGGACACTTCCCTAACCGCGTCCTTAAAACAACTGCAGGCAAAACGATCAGGCTGGAAGTACAGGAATGGTCCGACCGTTTTCCTGCCCAACCCAAAAAGAGTACGGCAACTGCACAGGTGCATGTTATTGATACCGCCTTCTTAATTCCGCAATTGAAACGCACCAGTCGTGTATGGATATATCTTCCTAAAGATTATTCATCCAATACAGCAAAACATTATCCTGTGCTGTACATGCACGATGGGCAAAATGTTTTTGACAATGCCACTTCTTATTCGGGTGAATGGGGTGTGGATGAATTCCTGGATTCTACCAAACTTGCTCAAAGCATCGTGGTGGCAACAGATCATGGCGGCAATAAACGGTTGAATGAATATAACCCTTACAATAATGAACGCTTCGGGGAAGGAGAGGGGAATGCTTATACCGACTTCCTGGTAAAAACATTGAAGCCTTATATTGATCAGCATTACCGCACGTTGAAAGATAAAAAGAATACAGCTATAGCAGGCAGCTCAATGGGAGGATTGATCTCTCTTTATGCAGTACTGAAATATCCTGCTGTATTCGGTGGAGCCGGTGTTTTCTCTCCCGCATTCTGGATCAGCGGAACACAGATTTTTGATGATATAAAAAAGAAAGGCGCCAAAGTCAATTCCCGCATTTACTTCTATGGCGGCAAACTCGAAGGAGAAACGATGGTGCCGGATATGCAAAAGGCCTACAATGATCTGCAATCTGTTTCAAAATCTGAAATAACCATCCGCATCCTTGATGATGGTAAACATACTGAACCAACATGGAGGAAAGAGTTCCCTTTATTTTACGAGTGGTTACATAAATAATTTTATCTGGCTGTTTAAACTCTGTAAGTAACTCCTTCCTGTGCAATCTCTGTGTTTGGGAACACTTCCCTCGCTTCAAGTTCAAATTCTTCCAGCGTATCATACTTACTGCTGAAATGCCCGATCAGTAATTTTTTGACATTGGCTTTCTGTGCTATCAACGCAGCCTGTTTGGTTGTTGAATGAAACCGTTCAAAAGCACGGTCGCGCAGGTTGTCGAGATAAGTGGTTTCATGATAGATCATATCCATATCCCTGATATGATCAATGATAGGTTCAAAGTAACGTGTGTCTGCACAAAAAGCATAGCTTTTCCCTTTTGGTGCAGCCGTTGTCAACCATTCATTACGGACTACTTCACCTGCAGTGGTCACAAAATCTTCCCCGTTTTTCAGGTTCTCATAAAAATAAAGCGGGATATTATTCTCTTTTATACTATCCAGGATCAGTTTTCTTGGTTTTCTTTTCTCCCGGAAAGAAAATCCATAACATTCAATGCGGTGCTGTGTGGGAAAACAACGGATCTCAATCTTATCATTATCCACTAAGGTCGCTTCGCCATCAATAACATGAAAATGTAATGGATAACAAAGCTTGGTATCGGCGACCCGCAATTGTATTTCAATAATTTCCTGTAAGGGTGCAGGTGCATACACGTGCAACTCCTGCTGGTGGCTAAGCAAACCAAAGGAATTGAGCAAACCTACCAGGCCAAAATAGTGGTCGCCATGCAGGTGTGAAATAAAAATATGCGAGATCTTACTCCGGCGGATCTTATAATTGATCATCTGGATCTGTGTGCCTTCTCCGCAATCCACCAGATAATTAGTACCATCCAGGGTAACTACCTGGCTGGTAGGGTGGCGGTCAAAGGCCGGTACGGCAGAATTATTTCCAAGAATGGTTACAGCGAGCATGAGCTAAAATACAAAGGAAATGTTACATCAAAACCTTTTCAAACTTTCGGTAATGCTTCCAAGGTAGCTGCTACCAAATAAATTCAAATGGATCAGTAAAGGGTAGAGGTTTGCGATCTCCCATTGCTCATCATAATTTACCGGCAACGGGAAATGGTAATGATATGACTCATAAAACCCTTTATCAAACTGGCCAAACAGTGTAGTCATACCCAAATCCATACTCCGGTGGCCGTAATACACAGCCGGATCAATCAATACCACCTGCGAATCCTGGTTGCATATAAAGTTGCCACTCCAAAGATCACCATGCAGCAGGCTGGGTTTTTCTTCTGCAAAAATGGATGGCAATGCACGATACAGGCTTTCAAACCGGTCAAGCCAGCGTGAAGGCATCAGCCCGTTCCTGCCAGCAAGCTCCACCTGTGGCCTTAAACGGTAATCAATAAAGAAATCGACCCAATTATCTGTGTAAGTATTTGCCTGTGGCAATGCACCCATGTAGTTATCTGAAAGGAACCCGAAATGCGGGTGGCCCTGGTAATGAAGCTGAGCCAGCTTTTCCCCGAATCCTTTCCAAAACCCATCCGTTCTCGCTCCGCTGCCTATCCATTCCAGCAATAGTAACTGTGTGCCGCCTGCAATGGCTTCAACGATCACTTCGGGTGTTTGCACATATTGCCGGAGATATTTCAGCCCGCGCCGCTCTTCCCTGAACAGTCCCGGGTATTCAGCCGCCTTATTACATTTCAGGAAATACGATTGTGCTAGATCAGTCACAACCTGGTAAGTATCATTAATAGATCCGCCGCCCACTGCATTTATCCTTGAAATACGAACTTCTCCTCCAAGCTTTACAGACAACTCTTTCTCTATAAAAACCCGTATTTCCTGATCTATCATTAAAACATATTAATAATTTCCGGAGTGCTGATTCGCGCCATTCGCGTTCATCTTAGCCCCTCACTTTCATAGGAATCCATTCGCGTCATTCGCCGCCTAATAACTCCCTCTCAATCTCCTCCATCTGCACAATATCCCATGCTTCACTTTCGGTGGGCGTAACATTCATCAGCTCCAAAAGTTCATTTTTGTCCAGGAACTCTTCCACCTGTTTTTGCAGTGCGCAAATCACAAAAGAAGCGTTATATTCATAGAACTTTTGCTGGATTTCTACCAGCTTGCTTGCCGCAGCATAATCCAGATTTTGAATGTCTTGGAGTATCAGTACCACGTTTTTGACCTGTCCGTCCGGTTGTTGCGCGCCATTTTGCAGGTAAGGGAGTAAAGTATTTTCCAGTTCTTCTGTCATTGTAGCAGAAAGTGTTGGCCCCGGCACCGTGATGGCATGAAATTTCTCTTTGGTATCTATTTTGACCTGCATAGTGTAAATTTAGATTCTTGAGGCAAATAGCAAAATTTTAGCCTCCTTCTGACAACTTAAATTATCAACATTCCGTTTATAAATAGAGAGGACCAGGAATCCGAATTAATTTGTTAATATTGTATAACAACCAATTACCTAAAAATGGATAATAATTTTTCAGCCCAGGTAAAGGAGATCATTTCGTTCAGCAGGGAAGAAGCACTGAGATTGGGAAATGATTTTATTGGTACCGAACATCTCCTGCTCGGTTTGATCCGGGAGGGAGATAACACCGCCGTCCGTATTCTCAAAAGTTTTAACGTTGACTTATACGAGCTACGAAAAGAAATTGAACTGGCCGTTAAGGATAAAACAGGAAAGAATATCGCGAACATCAACAGCCTGCCTTTAACCAAACAGGCCGAGAAAGTGATCAGGGTAACTGTTCTTGAAGCAAAAGCGCTTAAGAGCACTACAGTTGAAACAGAACACCTGATGCTTTCCATCTTAAAGAACAAAGAAAATATTGCAACACAAATCTTAAATCAGTTTGACGTGGATTACGATCTGTTCAGGCAGGAGTTGGGTATTGTAAAATCCAATGACCCGCGTGCCGAATTTACCGATGAAAACGAAGACGATTTTGAAGATGAAAAAAAGTATTCCCAACAAAAAGGTTCCAAGCAAAGTGGCAATGCCAAAAGCAAAACACCTGTGCTGGACAACTTCGGCCGCGATATCACCAAGCTCGCCGAAATGGGAACGCTTGATCCTATTGTAGGAAGGGAATCAGAAATTGAAAGAGTATCACAGATACTTTCCCGCCGTAAAAAGAACAACCCGATCCTGATCGGTGAACCCGGTGTGGGTAAAACAGCAATCGTGGAAGGACTTGCCTTGCGCATTGTGCAACGCAAAGTTTCCCGTGTACTGTTTGATAAAAGAGTGATCTCGCTTGATCTGGCTGCTTTAGTAGCCGGTACCAAATACCGCGGACAGTTTGAAGAACGCATGAAAGCGATCATGAACGAGTTGGAAAAAAACCGCGACGTGATCCTGTTCATTGATGAGTTGCATACCATCGTTGGTGCAGGTGGCGCCAGTGGTTCACTCGATGCCAGCAATATCTTCAAACCTGCACTGGCCCGTGGCGAACTGCAATGCATCGGTGCTTCCACATTGGATGAATACCGCATGTACATCGAAAAAGATGGTGCATTGGACCGCCGCTTCCAGAAAGTAATGGTTGATCCTCCCAGTGTGGATGAAACCATTCAGATCCTTAACAACATTAAATCCAAATACGAGGATTATCACAATGTGAATTATAACGACGAAGCAATTGACGCTTGCGTGAAATTGAGCGACCGTTATATCACTGACCGTCTTCTGCCTGATAAAGCCATTGATGTAATGGATGAAGTAGGCGCCAGGGTTCACCTTAAAAACATTAATGTTCCGCAGAACATTGTTGACCTGGAAAAGAAGATCGAAGATGTGAAGAATGAAAAAAACAAAGTGGTAAAAAGCCAGAAGTTTGAAGAAGCAGCTTCATTACGCGACACAGAAAAACGCCTGGCAGAAGATCTTGAAAAAGCAAAAAATGACTGGGAAGAAGAAAGCAAGCACAAACGCTACCCGATAGATGAAGAAGCCATTGCAGAAGTGGTGAGCATGATGACCGGTATTCCTGTTAAACGGATGGTACAGGCCGAAACAGAGAAGCTGCGTAAGATGACAGATGATATGCGTGGCATGGTGATTGGCCAGGACGAAGCGATTGCGAAAGTGGTGAAAGCCATTCAGCGTAACCGTGTTGGTCTGAAAGATCCCAAGAAACCGATCGGTACCTTTATCTTCCTCGGCCCAACCGGTGTAGGTAAAACAGAGCTGGCACGTGCGCTCGCCCGTTATATGTTCGATTCTGAAGATGCGCTGGTGCGTATCGATATGAGTGAATACATGGAGAAATTCACCGTGAGCCGCCTGATTGGTGCACCTCCCGGATATGTAGGATACGAAGAAGGCGGACAACTCACAGAAAGGGTACGCCGCAAACCTTACAGCGTGATCCTGCTGGACGAGATTGAAAAAGCACACCCTGATATCTACAATATCCTGCTGCAGGTGCTGGACGATGGACAGCTTACTGATGGCCTGGGACGTAAAGTGGATTTCAAGAATACGCTGATCATCATGACATCCAACATCGGTGTAAGGCAATTGAAAGACTTCGGTGCAGGAGTTGGTTTCACTACCGCTGCCAAAATGGAACATGAAGATGAAGCCAACAAAGCAGTGATTGAAAAAGCACTGAAACGCACTTTCTCTCCTGAGTTCCTGAACCGTATAGACGACGTTGTGATCTTCAACAGTCTCACTAAAGAAAATATCT
>CBHEUU010000233.1:0-7162 GCA_965990355.1 uncultured Chitinophagaceae bacterium | reverse complement strand
CGGCTTTCAAACTTTTTATTTCGGTTTATTTTTTTACCAGTCTTGCTCCAAACAGCAACAGGTGCAGTGCTGCAAAGATCAGGGAGAAATAAAAGAGGCCGGTATCTGTACTGTCGAATGAATGATGTATAAACGCTACAACAGCCAGAACGAGTGCCAGTATCAATCCTGAACCACCTACCACCTTATTGCCTTGTGAAAGGGTTTTGGGCTGGTTACCTGAAAGCTTGCTGAATTTGATGCCATACCACAGGTAAACGTCAAAGCCGATGATCATCCATACGATCAAGCGGATCCAGGTATCCAATGGCAGGAAAGCCATCATGAAAAAACAGGTGAATACACCCAGGATCGGGATAAGCGGCACCAGCGGTGTTTTGAATGCGCGAGGGATCTCGGGACTGTTTTTGCGCAATACGATAATGCCGATACAAACCAGGATGAACGCGAACAACGTACCGATACTGGTCATTTCGCCTACCACTCTTGCGGGTACAAAGGCCGCAAACAGGCTCACAAAAAGCATGAACATCATGTTGCTTTTCGCAGGCGTCTGGAATTTTGGATGCACGGTAGAAAATACCCTTGGCAGCAGGCCGTCTTTACTCATGCTAAAGAATACACGGCTCTGTCCCATCAGCATCACCAGGATCACCGAAGCATATCCTGCAAGGATCGCTACAATGATGGCCCTGTTCAGCCAGGGATAATCGGGATGTATAAGACCGTCAGCTCCTTTGGTGCCCATGTGATCAATTGCCACGGCTACAGGAGCGATACCATCCTGTCCTTTAAAGGAAGTGTAACTGGTAACGCCAGTCATTACGTGTGCAAACAGGATATATAATACGGTACAAATAGCCAATGATCCCAGGATACCGATCGGCATATGCTTTTTCGGGTTTTTGGCTTCCTGTGCTGCCGTGCTAACCGCATCAAAACCGATATAGGCAAAGAACACAATGGCGGCCGCGCGGATGATACCGCTGAAACCATATTCGCCGAATGTTCCTGTATTGTCAGGTATATAAGGAGTGTAGTTATCGTTATTGATATATTTCCATCCGAGGAAGATGAAAATAAGCACTACTGCCACTTTCAGAGATACGATGATCCCATTTACAAAAGCACTCTCTTTGGTGCCTTTAATAAGGAGGGAACTCATCAGCACCACAATGAATACTGCAGGGAGATTGATTATGCCTCCGTCCCATGGGCCAACGGTGAACGCCGTGGGTAGATGCACATCCAAACCTTCCAGGAATTTGACAAGATAGCGGCTCCAGCTTATGCTAACTGTAGCGGCGCCTACGGCATATTCCAGTACCAGGTCCCATCCGATGATCCAGGCGATGAACTCACCCATGGTAGCGTAGCTGTAGGTATAAGCACTACCTGCTACGGGTATCATGGAAGCGAACTCCGCATAGCATAAACCTGCAAAAGCACAGCCAAGGGCTGCCACAATAAAGGAGATGGTTATCGCGGGGCCGGCCTGGTTGGCAGCAGCTCCACCGGTAATGGAAAATAAGCCGGCTCCGATAATAGCGCCAATCCCCAGGGCCACTAATCCCCATGCACCCAATGTTCTCTTCAGGGTGTGCTCTCCGCTTTCCTGGGATTCAGCAATTAAGCCAGCAATAGGCTTCTTGACAAATAAACTCATAAGTGGGGGTTATTATGTTTTAGTTCGAAAATAAAGGTCGTAAAGTAAAGAATAATTTAATTCCGCCTTCATTTCTTTTAGTAAATGCCTCTAAAAGCCCTAAATGTTTTTGCCACTCGGTATTTTTTCCGATTTTCGGGCTTTTTATACCCCTATTTGCTTATGTCTAAAGGAAACCGGCTCACTGTATTTATTCTTGTCGCAATGGCCCTGGGGGTATTAGTAGGATATATCGTTCACGACCAGGCCGCCCCGGAATTCATCAAATCCTTTTCTACGAATGTTAAATTGCTGACCACCATTTTCCTCCGGTTGGTTCAGATGATCATCGCTCCCCTGGTGTTCAGTACCCTGGTGGTGGGGATTGCCAAACTGGGTGATCTTAAAACCGTTGGCCGGGTAGGTGGTAAAGCCCTTTTGTGGTTTATTACAGCTTCCCTGGCAAGCCTGCTGTTAGGTATGGTGCTGGTTAATTTATTTAAACCAGGTATGGCGATCGATCTGAGCAATGCAGATACTGCAGGAGCGAAAGACCTGATCGGCAAAACACAGGAGTTTTCACTGGCCAAGTTTGTTGAGCACGTTGTTCCCCGTAGTGTACTTGAATCCATGGCCAACAATGAAGTGCTGCAACTGGTGGTGTTCAGTATTTTCTTTGGTGTAGCCTGCACAGCCATTGGCGAAAAAGCCAAACCGGTTGTAAAAGCATTGGATGCCGCAGCCCATGTGATCTTAAAAATGGTAGGATACGTTATGAATTTTGCACCGCTGGGTGTGTTTGGCGCTATTGCGGCTGTGATAGCGACCAAGGGTTTGAGCGTATTCAATTTCTATGGACAATACCTGTTGTATTTCCTTATTGGTATCATATTATTATGGGTGATCCTGCTGACTGTAGGATATATCATTTTACGGAACAGGCTATTTGTGCTGCTGCGGAGGATTTCCCAACCCCTCCTTATTGCATTCAGTACCACCAGCAGCGAAGCCGTATTTCCCAAACTGACCGAGGAACTGGAGCGTTTTGGTTGCAAGGACAAGATCGTTGCTTTTGTATTGCCACTTGGTTATTCCTTCAACCTCGATGGCAGCATGATGTATATGACCTTTGCCAGCATCGCCATTGCACAGGCTTATGGCATCCAGATGGACCTTGGTACCCAACTGACCATGTTATTGGTGCTGATGCTGACCAGTAAAGGCATTGCCGGTGTGCCGAGGGCATCACTGGTAGTGGTAACAGCCACCTGCGCCATGTTCAATATTCCGCCGGAAGGCATTGCACTGATCCTGCCGATTGACCATTTCTGCGATATGTTCCGCACGGCTACGAACGTAGTAGGGAACGCACTGGCTACCAGTGTGGTTAGCAAATGGGAAGGAGAACTGGAGAATTCTTAACCTAATATCAATAGTACATAAACCTTATCAAACAAGATTCATCATATATTTAAAGCATGGAAAGTTTACTTCAAATTTATTTACTCGAAGGCGGTGGAATGATTGAGCGTTTTATTACCTGGATCATTGAGAATGGCGGCCTTTATTTTCTTCTGTTCGTTGTTTTTGCTGAAACAGGTTTATTCGTTGGTTTTTTCCTCCCTGGAGATTCCCTGCTTTTTGCATCTGGCATATTCATGAACAACCTGGTGAAAGAACTGGCCGGCGTTTCCGGTGAAGGCCACATGGCATTCGGGTTCTATCATATCATTATTATCTTAATGATCATCCTTGCTTCTGTATTGGGCAATATTGTAGGATACTGGTTTGGTTATAAAACCGGCCCGCTTTTATTTGAAAGAAGGGATACCTGGATATTCAAGAAAAAACATTTGATCAGGGCCCGCGATTTTTATCATCAATATGGTAAAGCAACGATCTTCCTGGCCAAGTTCCTCCCGATCATCCGCACGTTTGCACCGATCGTTGCGGGTATTGTGAGAATGCCAAGGCCCCAGTTCATCTTCTATAATATCATTGGCAGCATCTGCTGGGTTACTTCCATGATGCTGGGTGGATACTTTCTTCAAACATGGGTGGAAAGGAAATTTGGTTTCAGCCTGAAAGATCATATCGAGGCTATCACGATCGTGATCATCCTGATCACAACCCTG
This sequence comes from uncultured Chitinophagaceae bacterium, assembly GCA_965990355.1. Lineage (GTDB taxonomy): Bacteria > Bacteroidota > Bacteroidia > Chitinophagales > Chitinophagaceae > Terrimonas_A. The sequence goes on along the minus strand of CBHEUU010000233.1, from coordinate 3,382 downwards.
CCTGTATTATATAAACTATTCTTTGCCAAGAAACCAGTGGTGCCGCCACCGGCCGATAATAATTTAAATCCCTGATCCAACAATGTCGTCATCGCTTGCCAAAAAACAATCCATCTTCAGTGTGGCTGTAATTGTTGCTGCCCTCGGTTATTTCGTGGATATATACGATCTTTTACTGTTTGGTATCATCCGTCTTCCGAGCTTAAGATCTTTTGGTCTTTCCGAAGACCAGGTGTTGACCGATGGTGAAATGATTTTGCAATGGCAGATGTGGGGACTATTGATCGGCGGTATCATTGCCGGAGTGATCGGTGACCGTCGCGGGCGGCTAAGTGTATTGTTTGGTTCCATCATTTTGTATTCACTGGCAAATATTGCCAACGGATTTGTTGAAACTGTTGATCAGTATAAATGGATACGGTTTATAGCTGGGCTTGGTCTTGCGGGTGAACTGGGTGCGGGGATCACACTGGTGTCTGAACTTACTCCAAAAGAAAAAAGAGGGATTGCCACTTCCATGGTGGCAGGTATCGGACTTACCGGTGCCGTGGTAGCATTTATCATGAAAGAGAACTTTCATTGGAGAACCTGTTACTTTATTGGCGGCGGATTGGGTATGTTATTATTGATACTGCGGATCTCTGTTTTTGAATCAGGCATGTTCCATGAAGTGAAAAAACTGGGTGTGCAACGCGGCAACTTCTTTATGCTGTTCACTAATGCCAACCGCTTCAGGCGTTATATCTGTGGAATACTTATCGGGCTGCCTACATGGTTTGTGATCGGCGTGCTGGTTACATTTTCCAGTGAGTTTGGAAAATGGTTCGGCATCAAAGAAACAGTTGACCCCGGTAAGGCCATCATGTTTGCTTATGCTGCTATTTCATTAGGAGATATTGCTATCGGGTTCGTTAGTCAATGGCTGAAAAGCAGGAAAAAAGCCCTGTTCCTTTTTTATGCGATCACGGTTCTGTTCATGATACTCTTCTTTACCATTCAATGGAATGGTTCTGCCAATAAAATGTACTGGATCTGTGCCGGGCTTGGTTTTGGTACGGGTTTCTGGGCCATTTTTGTGACCATGGGCGCCGAACAGTTTGGTACCAATCTGCGGGCCACTGCGGCTACCACCATTCCTAATATGGTACGTGGCATGCTGGCCATTCTTATATTACCACTTTTCAAATGGTTGCGCGGTATGGAAGGAGTGGGATATGTAAAAGGCGGTATCTATGCGGCAGTGATCATTATGGTTATAACAGTAGTGGCTGCAATATTTACACAGGAAACCTTCGGGAAAGACCTGAACTATGTAGAAGAGTGAGTAAGCACTTTTGTTGTGATCCGGCTCTCCGGTAATTGCTCCATGCATGCATGATCTCCACGATAGCAAGGTTTATTTCCAAATACTGAACAGGGTCTGCAATAAAGATCTATCTGCACGGCATTTTCCTTTTTTTGCCCCCAGCCATAAAAACCTGCGAAAGGATGCGTAGCACCCCACACAGATATTACCGGCACTCCAAATAACGAGGCCAGGTGCATATTGGCAGAGTCCATACTGATTAGCATATCAAGATGGCTGATGATAGCCAGTTCTTCTTTAAATGAAAATTTTCCTGCCAGGTTAGTGATGCCTGGAAATTTCTTTTCCCATTCTGTCAGCATTTTTATTTCATCCTTACCTCCTCCTAAAAGAAATAACTGGTTGTTGGGGTCTGATAAGAGTGAACTGATCACCGCCAGCATTTTTTCAATGGGGTACATTTTCTCTTCATGCTTTGCAAAAGGTGCTATTCCTATATGCTTTTTGCCGGAATGAAAAAGTGTTGCTGCATTAACGGGAAGTGCTTGTTGCGGATATACCTTTTGAGAAGTATCTAAAACAAACGGCAATTCCAGCGCAGCAAACACATCAGCATAGCGCTGGAAAGATGTTTTAAGCTGCACCAGTTTTTTATTTTCCTTTGAAGTGAGTTCTTTTTTCTCCTTCCGTCCCTTATCAATCTTTGCTGTTTTAACACCGGCAAATTTGAATAGTGATCGCAGAAGAATTGAACGGAGTACATTATGCAGATCAGCTACTGCATCAAACCTGTATTGGGCTTTCAGCTCGCGGAACAGCCGGTAGATCCCGATGAGGCCTTTATGTTTTCCTCTTTTTTCAAGCGCATAAGTATTAGTCCTTTCCAACTGTTCAAACAGTGGCGCAAAACCGGATGTGGTAAGCACGGTCAATTTGAGTGCAGGATATTGCTGCAGCAATTGCTTTAATACCGGCACCGTCATTGCCACGTCACCCAGGGCAGAGGTGCGTATAACCAGGATATGTTTAGGCTCCATTGGCCGCAGGGGTTTGCTGCTGGTACAATACGGGATTCAGGGAAGGATCATTGTACATCTTCATTTGCTTGTACACCTTCATGTATTTCTTTCCTTGTTCTATACCGGAAAGCAATTCATCAATGGCAAGGGAAAGATCTTTTCGCTGTTCCAGTAATACGGCGAGCTTCTGCTGGCAGGCTGCAATATGTTCAGGACTTGCATCTGTTCTTTCCGCTTCAATCCGCATGTGATAGATCTTCAGGGCAAGAATGGATAACCGGTCGATGGCCCAGGCCGGGCTTTCTGTATTAATGGAAGCAGTTGGCTGGGGTTTAACGCCGGCATATTTCTGCAGGAAATAGCTGTCAATATATTCCACCACATCCGTTCTTTCCTGGTTGGAAGAATCAATCCTGCGTTTAATAGCCAGGGCTTCCACGGGGTTAATAGCCGGGTTGCGGATAATATCTTCCAGGTGCCATTGCACGGTATCGATCCAGTTTTTCAGGTACAGCAGGTGTTCAAGCTTGTCTTTGGGGTAGGGATTATTTATCGCCGTGTCCACATTATCGGCAACATGATAATCGGCGATACTTTTTTCAAAAATGGTATTGGAAAGAGAACTAATCATAACAATAAGTTGAAATCCTTAGCGGGCCAAAGATACATTCCAAATTGTAGATCCGGGAATTATAAAAAGCTCTTTAAAAAAAGAAACCAGCCCGGGAATCCGGACTGGTTTTACTACTAACAAGCTCATATCGCGTAAACGGTTGTTGTCAATAACAAGAACCCACCAACTACAGATATTTTTAAAACATCGCAGTTATTTTCTGCCACCAGGGTTTTTCTTTTTTAGGATAGAAAAGCGGGTAAGCTGTATCGGCCTGAATTTCCTGCAGGATTTCCTGTTCCAGTTGCAGTTTTTCTGCCGGTGTTAATTGTTGTTCGGAAGTAGTGCATGAAAGCCAGGTCTGTATCTGCCTTGTTTCAGCAGGTAAAGCTTCACCATTGATGTATCTCTCGAGTTTCCGATGTAAGATCTCTGTTTTCATAA
>CBHEUU010000232.1:0-7162 GCA_965990355.1 uncultured Chitinophagaceae bacterium | reverse complement strand
TATTAGAGCATGATAATTTGTTAATATTTTGACTATATTTAGTAATAGAATATTCCCTTTCTTTGCACCACAATCACGAAAATTTAACTAATATGCTTAAGAGAACTAAGTTCCTCTTGGTTGTTGCATTGGCGTTTCTTTCTCAAGCTGTTCTAGCCCAGGTAACCACCAGTAATCTATCCCTCACCGTAAAATCCAGTACAGGCGAAGGCCTGGTCGGCGCTTCAGTAGCCGTTACCAACCAGGCCACCGGTGTTAAATACACAGGTATCACCCGCACTGGCGGACGTTTCGATCTGGCTAACCTTGCTCCCGGTGGGCCCTACACTGTCCAAATTTCTTTTGTCGGACTTGAAACAGTTACCCGTGACAACATTTTTCTATCACTTGGTGAAGTCAGCCAGCAAGATGTTGTACTGACTGATAAAACTGCCGAGTTAAAGGAAGTGGTAGTTGCCGGCACCCGTCGTACTGCTGAAGGTGCGAAGGGCGGAGCAGAAACAACCGTAGGCAGGGACAAAATGGCCAATCTTCCTACTGTAGGCAGAAACCTTTCCGATTACCTCCGGTATGTTCCCCAAGCCAAAATCAACTCTGTGGATGGTGGTATTTCCCTTGGTGGTCAAAACAATCGCTACAATTCATTTTATATAGATGGCGCGGTGAACAATGACGTGTTCGGTCTCGCTGGCTCAGGCACAAACGGCGGTCAGGCTGGTATTGCGCCTATTTCCATGGATGCCATTGATCAGTTCCAGGTATTACTTTCCCCTTATGATGTATCAATGGGCAACTTTACCGGCGGTGGTATCAATGCAACCACTCGCAGCGGTACAAATACTTATACAGGATCTGTTTATTACTTTTTCCGTAACCAGAACCTGTCTGGTGAAACACCAGGTGTTACCAAAAGTGTAGCTACCAAACTGCCTGATTTTAAGAATCAAACTTACGGTTTCCGTGTTGGAGGTCCAATCATCAAAAACAAATTATTCTTCTTTCTGAATGGCGAGATCCAACGTGATACAAGGCCACAGCCTTTTAATGTTAGCACATATGGCGGAAACTCTTCTGTAGCACAAATCGATGCCCTGGCTGATTTCCTCAGGAACACATATGGGTATGACCCCGGTGGCTATGTAGATAACCCTGAAAAGGTAGAAGCTAACCGTGTTGCTGCAAAAATCGACTGGAATATTAACAATACAAACAAACTTAGCGTTAGCTATCGCTATAATGACGGTTTAAGGAATAACGTAAGCCGCAGCAGTAACTCTACTATCAATTTTTATAACAATGGCTATGTAATGCCAGTGTTAACGAATTCGGGTTCAATAGAGCTGAATTCAAGGTTTAGAGGCAATGCCAACAACAAATTGTTGCTGACCTTTACCAATCAGAAGGATGACCGTGGTGCATTAGGTAATCCTTTCCCACGTGTATCCATTACTGATGGCCCTGGCCAGATTATATTTGGGACAGAAGAGTTCTCAACCGGCAACCTGCTGAAGCAAAATAACTACGCTTTGTTCGATATCTTTAAAATGTATAAAGGGAAGCATACATTATCTTTCGGTACTGATAACGAATTCAGCAGTTCTACCAATATCTTCATACGTCAGAACTATGGGTCTTATGTATATCCTAATCTCAATGCATTCCTGACTAATGCTCCGGCTACTACCTATAACAGATCTTATTCACTTCTGGATCCGGGCAAATCCGGCGATGAGTCCATCAATGCTGCAGCTAAGTTCAACTCCCTCCGTCTTGCTGTCTTTGCTATGGATGAGATCAAGCTCAATGACAACTTTACCCTCACACTAGGTATCCGTGCGGACCATTTCAGGTTCCTGACAACTCCACGTACAGATGCTTTCTTCAACGATACAGCATTAGCGAAAATATCCCAATACTATGACCTGCAAGGAGCCCGCTCTGGCCAGATAGCCAAGCCGCAGACTTCTATCAGCCCCCGTGTTGGTTTCACTTACAAAATGCCTGACGAAGGACTCACCTTCCGTGGTGGAGCAGGTTACTTTACCGGCCGCAACCCTCTCGTATGGCCTGGTGGTGTGTACAATAATAACGGTATCAGCGTTGTTGGTATCTCAAGAAGTAATGTACAATTCCGTGCAGACCCCCTCAACCAATATACAGCAGCTGATTTTGGTATAACTGTAGCATCCCCGTCCGGACAGATCGATCTGGTTTCTGAACACTTCAAGATCAACCGGGTTTTCAAAACCTCATTAGCCGTTGATAAAAACCTTGGAAAAGGTTGGAAAGTTACCCTGGAAGGGATTTACACTAAAAATATCAACGAGATCGATTATAAAAACGTGAGCATTTTACCGCCCACTAAAAAATCAGCAGGTGCTGATGTACGTAATGTATATGATCTGGGAACACTCCCAGGAACCACCAGCCTTGCTGCTGCGATTCCCCTTCGCAGCAACGGAACAACTCCTTATACAGGTATTTACCTGCTAACTAATAATACCGGGAACAAAGGCTATTATTATAGCTTGACCGCTACTATCGACAAAGCCTGGTCAAAAGGCTGGTCATTTAATGCCAGCTATTCATATGGCGCATCGTACGTGTTAAATGAAGGCACTAGCTCTCAAAATAACTCCCAATGGAGATTTATTGAAAGCGTTAATGGCCGTAACTATCTGGGCCTTTCAACAAGCGATTATGATCCAGGCCACAGGGTTTTTGCTTTCGTCGCTAAAAAGTTCACTTATTTCAAGGAAAGAATGGCTACTACGATCTCACTTGTGTATAATGGTCAATCAGGCAGTTCTTATAGCTATGTACTCAACAGAGGTATGGTTCGGGACCTTGATAACAACGAAACAAATGACCTGATCTTTGTTCCAACAGAAGCTCAGTTGGCTAACATGATCTTCCTGACCAATACTGTTGTAGCTACTGGTATTACATATACTCCTGATGAGCAGAAAGCTTTATTCAATCAATTTATCGAAGGTGACAAGTATCTCCGCAAACGTCGTGGTCAGTACGCAGAACGCAACGGAGCACGCCTGCCTTTCTCCAATGTAATTGATCTGAAGATCCAACAGGATTTCAATGTAAAATTGGGAAGAAAAGTATACCAATTGCAAGTGACTTATGATGTATTCAATTTCACCAACATGCTGAACAGGGATTGGGGTAAACAGTACTTTATCAGCAACGACCAGTCCATTATTCTTGATATGGCCAGCTATGTAAGTGCTTCTAACCTTACACCACAGTATCGTTTTACACCTCTTAGCACTGGAAAACCATATAACATCTCTGATGGTGTTTTTAACAGTGCTCGCTGGACCAGTCAGCTTGGGTTCCGTTTAAATTTTTAAGATTTTCACGTTAGAATAAATTGAATGTTTTAAAATCCCGGTTGTCTAGAGCAACCGGGATTTTTTGTTAATTATCCTGTTTGGGTCTTTTTGAAAGTCGAATGTGGTTGGCAGACTTTTCTTCCATACACGTTGCCTGTATTTATCGGTATTTTTCTGTCGTTTCTACTATCCGCTTTAGTATAGGCCTCGACCGAACAATTGTATTTATACCTTAATAACGTTTTGCTGATATCCGGCAGCCGACGTTACGTTACTTTCGAAAATCCTTTTATCCCTGAATACTTAAACCTTAATATTATGAAACAAAAGATTTTTTCAAATGCGACATTACGGCTGACAGCTTTCGTTGTGGTAGTACAATTATCCATTGCATCCTGTCAGAAAAACGACTTCGCCATCGAGCAATATTCAATTGAACCTACAGAAACGAAACAATTCACTGAAGCCGCTTTTCCTGGACAACGTGGCAAATCACATAAACTCAGATATAATGGTAATGATATCTGGGTGGAGGAAAAAGGTGGCTGGTATATTTGGCAAAATGATATAGCATTCAGTTCTGCCACCTTCGATTCACTAAAAAATGCAGAAGGAAGTACATCAAGGGCCTACCGCACAGACTTCCACATGAACTGGCCAAGTGGGGTGGTGCCGTATACGATCGGTTCTGGATTTACATCTAATGAACAAGCTCTGATTAATGCCGCAATAAGCGAGTGGGGGGCCAATACATCGTTGACATTTGTACAGAGAACCTCACATAGTAACTATATTCTATTCAAAAAAGGATCCAGTGGATCTGGTCTTTTTTCAGAAGAAGTTGGAATGAAAGGGGGGCAGCAGATAATTAACCTGGAAGGCAACTATGCAACTGGCCACATCGTACACGAAATAGGGCATGCCATCGGCTTTTATCATGAGCAGCAACGCACGGATCGTGGAAATTTTATCATAGTGCATTGGGACAACATTTTCCCTCCAATGCCATTGGGTGAAAGTGAAAGATATCAATTCGAAACTTATGCTGAGCAGGGTCGTAACGGTACCCAATTTGGCACGTTTGATTTTAACTCAATCATGTTATACAGTTCGTTTGCGTTTTCTGATGGCGTACATCCGACCATGACTTTACTTGATGGCGTAACAACCTTTGGTGCCCAGCGAATCGGTCTTTCTACCGGCGATATAGAAGCCGCCACCGTAATGTACGGACCGCCCTTTATGCGGTTAGAGTACATACAAACTTCTATTATCGAACAATACAGCGATCTCACCGAGTTTGTAAGAGAGGAAGGTAATTACAATATTAAGTTCTACTCAGACCCAGCATGCACAATACCCTTTACCCTGCCAGCAGACAGAACCGTTTACTATGGAGTGTTCAGCAGCAACTCCCCAGGCCCCGCATATGCGTCGGTCACCGTTCCAGCTGGTCAACATACTTATCCAATACCAACACCGTATTATTACGAATACAGATCGGAGTATGGGAACATCACTTTTTATACAGTTAGCGGGGCAAGTAGTGCAGGTGGAGCGTGGAGATAATTATTCAACACATTTTTTGTAAAGAAAGCAGCCACAGGTAGCTTTCTTTATTTATGCGGTTAGCCAGGCAAGTTTATCCTTTATATAAAAAATTACCCATCCCTCCTATCTTTGCCCCATAACGATCTCTAAATATGAACCTCGAATTCAATCGCAATGAGGACAGTATGAAACTGTCCCTCAGTCACCGGCAGCAAAAGCTGGACAAGATCCATGAAGGAGGCGGCAAGAAGGCCCAGGCCAAACAGAAAGAGAAGAATAAGCTTTCTCCAAGGGAAAGGATCAGCTACCTGGTGGATAAAGATGCGCCCTTTATTGAAATCGGTGCTTTTGCAGGTTATGGAATGTATGAAGAACAGGGAGGTTGCCCTGCCGGGGGAACGGTGGCTGGTATTGGCTATGTAAGCGGCCGCCAGTGCGTGATACTGGCCAATGATCAGACAGTGAAAGCCGGGGCCTGGTTTCCCATTACCGGCAAGAAAAATCTGCGCCTGCAGGAGATCGCGATGGAAAATCATTTGCCGGTCATCTACCTGGTAGATAGTGCCGGCGTATACCTTCCCTTACAGGATGAGATCTTTCCTGATAAAGAACATTTCGGGCGGATATTCCGCAACAATGCAAGAATGAGCGGCATGGGCATCACGCAGATCGCTGCAGTGATGGGATCCTGTGTGGCAGGTGGCGCATATCTCCCTATCATGAGTGATGAAACATTGATGGTGGAAAACAATGGCTCCATTTTCCTGGCCGGTCCTTACCTCGTAAAAGCAGCCATCGGCGAAGATATCGATATGGAAACGCTGGGTGGGGCTGTAACGCATACCGAGATCTCCGGCATTGCCGATTATAAATTCAAGACCGAGCAGGAATGCCTTGACCAGATAAAAAAGATGATGTCCATGCTGGGGGAAAAAGAGAAAGCAGGGTTCGATCGTATCGCAGCTGCTCCACCTCAAAAAGATCCACAGGAATTGTATGGACTCTTTCCCACAGATGGAAAGCCATATGATATAGTAGATATCATTGAGCGCATGGTAGACAATTCTGCATTTGAACAATTCAAACAGGATTATGGCAAAACGATCGTATGCGGTTATGCCCGCATCGATGGATGGGCAGTTGGCATTGTGGCCAACCGACGGAAGATCGTAAAAAGCAGGAAGGGTGAAATGCAGATGGGTGGTGTGATCTATAATGACAGCGCAGATAAAGCAGCCCGTTTTATTCTCAATTGCAACCAGAAAAAGATCCCGCTGGTTTTCCTCCAGGATGTAACCGGCTTTATGGTAGGCAGCCGCAGTGAACATGCAGGTATTATAAAAGACGGAGCGAAAATGGTGAATGCCGTTGCCAATTCTGTTGTTCCGAAAATCACCATTATCATTGGCAATTCATATGGAGCCGGCTACTATGCCATGTGCGGCAAAGCATATGACCCACGCTTTATTTATGCCTGGCCTTCGGCTAAAATTGCCGTGATGGGTGGCGACCAGGCTGCTAAAACCCTTTTGCAGATACAGGTGGCTGGTATGAAATCGCAGGGTAAAGAAGTAACTGCAGCACAGGAACAGCAATTGCTTGATGAAATAAAAGGCCGTTATGAAAAGCAGGCTTCGCCTTATTATGCAGCTGCACGTTTATGGGTGGATGATATCATTGACCCGATAGATACAAGAAAATTAATTTCAGAAGGGATAAAAGCGGCAAACCACAATCCGTTTACTGGAGAATTGAAGACAGGGGTATTCCAGGTTTAGATCAGTTTTGTTAGATTTTGCGTAGAAATGATCAATAATCAATGTTCAATATTCAATTTACAATGCAAACATGCAAGAACAATTGAACATTGAACATTGATTATTGATTATTTTAGCTGATCACTATACCAATCATATAATGAGCGACATTACCATATACACCGACGGTTCTTCCCGCGGTAATCCAGGTCCTGGCGGATACGGCACTATCTTAATGGCTGGTCAGCATCATAAAGAATTATCCCAGGGCTACCGGCTCACTACCAACAACCGCATGGAACTGATGGCGGTGATCGCAGGCTTGCAGGCTTTAAAGAAAGAAGGGCTTAAGGTTACGATCTATTCCGACAGCCAGTATGTTGTAAAAGCAGTAGAACAGGGCTGGTTGAAAAACTGGATAGCCACTGATTTCAAAGGCGGAAAAAAGAATAAAGACCTGTGGACGATCTTTCATCGTCTTTCGCAAAAACATAAGATCAAATT
>CBHEUU010000231.1:0-7164 GCA_965990355.1 uncultured Chitinophagaceae bacterium | reverse complement strand
TTTTATCCTGGTGGTGGCTATATCCTCTGTTGCAAAAATATCTTCGTCCAGCAACTGCAATAGTTTTTTAAAGGTGTCTGTTCGGCCACGGTGGGGTGTAGCAGTTAATAAAAGAATATGCTCACATTGCTGTGACAGAACCTGAGCGGCTTTATAACGCTGCGACAAATATTGCTTTTTACCATAGTCGTAGGCCGAGAGCTTATGACATTCATCAAAAACAACCAAGTCCCAATGAGAATTACTGGCGACTTCCAATACATCCTGTCTCGATATGAAATCGATTGATGTAACAATTCTGTTGGCAGTATGGAAAACTGTAGGGTCTGAAGAAAATGTACTTCTATTAACCAGGGTGAAAGGTATATTAAACTTAACACCCATTTCATCTTCCTGCCATTGCTTTGTCAATCCACCTGGGGTTACGATCAATACCTTTTCCACATTTCCTCTCATCAATAGTTCTTTAATAAGCAAACCCGTCATGATTGTTTTACCCGCACCCGTATCATCAGCAAGGAGAAAACGAATTTTCGGCAATGGCAATAGGAATTTATATACCGCTTCCACCTGGTGAGGTAAGGGGTCGACTATGCTACAGTTTACAGCAAATAACGGGTCAAACTGATAGGCTGTATTAATACGCTCAGCTTCTGCAAAAAGTGCAAAACGTTTGGGGTCACCTCTGAAATTGAATGACCCTTCCGCAGTGAGTACTTCTAATTTTTCAAACTCATCTGCGGTTACGACTTTTGAGTTACTCTTATTAGTATTTACACCGGTATATTTTACGGATACCATATTGCCTAATGACTGAATATGGGTCACTGTCACTGGCTCGGCGGGGATAAGATTTTTAACTATTTGTCCTTGTTCAACACCCATAAAATTATTTTCGTTTACTTTTTTTGTACTTAATCATTTCCTCAGCTACCTTCAAAGCCTCTATAGCCAGTTCTTCGTCCTCGACCTGGTAAAACAATCTTTCGGACAGATAGCTCACCATAAGTTCTTTTTCATCGGTCTTATACATCTTGGCCATCTGAATAACCTGTTCCCTGGTGGCTCGTTTATCCCCTCTTTCAATTTTACTGAGCAGGGATGGGTCAACTTCCAGCTGGGCTGCCACCTCCCTCAACAATAAACCTTTGGCTTCCCTAAGTTCTCTGAACTTCTCACCTAATGACTTCATATTGGACATATTTTAACCTGACCATTTTGGTCAAATTTATAGAAAAAAAAGAATTTTCGCCAAATCTTCATTAAATGGAAAGAGCAGCCAAATCCCACTAAAATGTCTGACTGATTGATTAACGATTCAATCAAGGGCATTCACTAATTATTTTAATGTACTAATAATGCTGTATCCCTTTACCGACTCTTGCTTTAAATTATACCTGGACTGAAGGCAAGTTGAGGCCACAAATGTTCGATCCTTGTTAACGACGTGTAATTCCGAATTGATAATTAATACAAAATTCATTACTGCTTCATATCCAGCACTGAAAGGGAATTTTATCAAAGCCACTTTTATACATCTATTTGAATTGACTTATTGATGCTATTAGTAAGGAAAAAAGATTGCCTCAATTTTTAGATTAAAATACCCCTATCTCATAGGCAGATGTTTGATAGATAGAAAGGATGAATTTGGCATCAAAGGGCTTACATGCCTATAAACGAGGTAGTTATATGCCATTTTCATCGTTTTGTTTTCATTGTATGATGAGGCTGTAGTCATTAAATAATGAGTACTACTCATCCTATCTACCCTATTTTTTATCGCTATGCCGCCTGATTAACATTTACAATCATGTTTAGTAAAGCTTTTTTCCTCTCTTTAGAACTTCCCATGTATGCAAAACGAGGATTAACGTAATAACCTGCAAGTTCTGCAGTTTGCTTTACAAGCAAACCAGAGCGGCATAACTCAGTTATAGAGTTGTCAATAGTGCCTAATGACTTGTTTTGGACAAAAGCCCGGATCTGTTTCTTTACAGCCTTATTAAGGCCAATCAATGTTCCCGACTTATAATTAATCAGCAAATAGAAATATGTTTTAATTGCTGGCCCACTTAAATTTTGAAGGGCAGAAGCAAGACCGAAATAGCCTAAAAAGAATTGTTCGTTGGCGTTGGCAATATAGCTATGTGATTTCTTTTCTTCAAATAGTACGTCGCCTGTTTCTTTATCAACGACAACAAGGGTTTCTTCTTTACCAGTTTTTAGAAATGATTTTTTCATAAAAGTTTTAATTTTTTAGTAACGACATAGTGTTCCAAATTTCAAACACCATGTCTAAATAAATTTGATTACTCAGATGTTGCTGAATTCATTAATTGGCCTATGCCTTCTCTCGTGTAATAATAGGTACTGCCAACTTTGGTGAATGATAGCTTGCCTGATTCTCGGTAATACTGCAAAGTGCTATCTGAGCATTTCAGAATGCGCTTTACTTCTTTGGACTTCAAATAATCCATTTCTTGAGTTTTAGGCCTTTCATTTAAAAGCTTTCTCATCTCTTCAATCAAATCCTTTTTGATTTGAAGAAGGTCGTTTTTTGAAACGACTTCAATTGTTGTTATCATGTTTTAATAGTTTAGATCAGCCATGAAGTCTCGCATTCGAAACTTCTGGGAGGACCGAATATCTCTACTTTAAAAGCCTAAACAGACTTTTGTAAAGGGTGAGAACCATAACTATTAAATGACCTCTCCCCGAACTTAGTTCGTAAAATATTCATGTCTTCTGCTAATTTTTTGTCTCCCGTTTTGGCATATAGATGTAAATGTTTAAATCCCGAATGCCCAATAATCTTTATAATTGTTTCAGCCGGTACACCGTTATCAATTGCCACAGTGGTAAATGTTCTTCTTGCAACGTGGCACGTAAGGTTTTTCGTTATACCTGATAAATCTGCAATCTCTTTAAGATATGCATTGAGTTTTTGATTGGAGCATACGGGCAATAGCTTACCTGTATTCACACAATCAGGATGAGATGAGTATCTTTTCAAGATATTCTCTGCATCACCCAGTAAAGGAATCTTACAAACAGTATCAGTTTTTGTACGCTTGATATTTATCCATCGCTTTCCATCAATGCCGATTACAATATGCTCTTTTGAAAGCTTTTTTAAGTCAGCATAAGCCAAGCCTGTAAAGCATGAAAAGACAAATAAATCACGTACCAGTTTGAGCCGGTCAGTTGAGATTTCCTTTTCAATTATTTCCCTCAATTCACTTTCATCAAGATATTCTTGCTCCACAGCCTTAAATTTTTCTTTGAATAAGGCAAATGGGTCAGCATCTATCCATTTGTAAGCGACTGCGTTACTAATTACGGTCTTGAACATTTTCAGGTACTTCAAAGTGGAATTATGGTCATTAGCAGCCTTCCTGACCATCTTCCCGGTCTCATTTACAAATTGGCATTGCTCCGATAGGTACAATTGAAATTCCTTTATAAACGGAAGGTCAACCATTAAAAGAAAGATATCCGTGGTGTTATAGCTTTTCCAGATGTAGTTCTTCAAATGATCTTTACAATAGCCATATTTCTTTGATGTAGCTACACTGTAGTTTTTCTCATTGTACTTTAAATGATAATCAAAAGCCTCCTGGACCGTCTTTTGTTTTCCTGTTTTTCCTAATAGATGCGCTTTAAGCACTTCAGCATTAATCAAATCACCTTTCTTCAATAAAGACGTGTGAATGTTATGGAGTTTTACTTCCACTTCTTTGATGAATTCATTAATAGCCTTAGCCTCTGGCGTGTTACCTACCAGCCTTTGAGACTTTGGATTCCACTTGTCAGGGTTAATCCATTTGTTAAGTGAAACTTCTATGCGACCAGTACTGCTGATTCGCAGGTAAAGTGGACACGTTCTCGTGCCAACTTTCATTTTCCCTTTACGGGGGAAAAACAATAATTGATACTTCATATCTGACGCTTGGGAAAGCGTCGTTAAAGAATGATTCCTGCATTTGTTTTCAGAAATTTTTGGAAGTACAAACATACTCATTTGCTTTTTTGATGTCAAGAGAATAGGTGTTAAAAAATCTCTAAAGCATTGATAGTGCGTTAATTAGCTTTGTGGAGACTAATTAACGTTGCGAGTAGCGGTGACCTGAATTAACTTCCGCAGTCCAGGTCACCCATTAGGTCACCGTAGATTTCATTGAGATGTATACTTCTTTGAAGTGTATAGAAACAAAAATCCCCTGAGAACTATAAAATTCCAGGGGATTTAATGAAGTTGATTACTCTTTTTGCGGACTGGACGGGACTCGAACCCGCGACCTCCGCCGTGACAGGGCGGCATTCTAACCAACTGAACTACCAATCCGTACCCGTTGTTTTCGGGACGGCAAAGATAGGAGTGCAAGCCCTTCTTTCCAAAATTTTTTGAGCGGTTTTTTAATTTTTATCCGGCCAATTTATTGACGCAGAACAAACTTCCTGCTCAACACTTCATCTTCTGTTTGAACCACCACCAGATACGTACCCGCTGGCCTTCCCTGAAGCCCCGGCACCTTCAATTGGTTGCTTCCTTTTTGGAGGTTGGATTGAGTGGTATACACCAAACTTCCTTCCGCATTATAGATATTGATCTTTGCTGCAGATGCCCTGTTCGCTACCAATTGCATTTGCAACCATTCAGTTGTGGGATTAGGATATATTGTCAACCGTTCACTGGATGATACAGATAATTGAATAGCCGGACTTATTTGCCGTGAACCATCTTTATTTACAAGGATAACCCGGTAATAAATGGCTGATGAATTATTGGTCAGCGTTTCATTGAATGAATACGAACCTGAAAGAGAAGTGGATGTTGCCATATCCACACGGCCTGCTTGCACAAAATGCTTGCTGTCTGAACTGCGCTCAATTTCGAAACGCTGCGCAAAAGCATTGTTCCGGACCTTCCATTGCAATAAAGCTGTTGCACCTGCAAGCGATCCTTTAAGATCATAAAGTTCGTTTGCCGACAACGATACACATCCTGTCATTGGCACTACTTCAATCGTGTCGGTTGCATAGGGTGAACAACCGGCTTGCAGCAATTGCTTTACCACATAAGTGCCTGGCGCGTCCACATACACTGAGCTGGCATTAGGCGTGGTTGTAAAGTTTCCATCTGCAGTGGTCCATTCATAAATGGATCCGTCTACTGGATTGATGACGGACAGTTCTGCTACTGCGCCGGGACACAGCAAAGGCGTTTGTGTGGCCACTTCAGCCCGCGAAGCCATGAAGAAATCAAATGGCCCGACAAAATCTTTTAATTCGGATGTAAAGGAATTAGAGGCTCTTGTTTTGGTCAGAACGCGACGGAAAGGCATGGTGCAATTGTTGCCTCCAAGGATCCCGGTACCGTCCAGCCCCAGCTTGCTGAGGTTCACGGAGAACTCCACGTATTGGTTGCTGGAGTATTCTGATACCAGTGATTGATCCCTTAATATGATGCCGAAGGGGCCGCCCCAGGTATTGTCGCCACTTGCAAGTCCTGTATAATAAGTTCCCGCCTGTTTGGGACGGATACTGGCATATCCAAAGGTTGATCCGCTTGAAGCGCCGTCAAATGAACCATTCCAGTCGAATGCAGCCGGAGTGATGGAAAGTGAGGCGCTGTTGACCCATATACGGGCATCGATCATGGTGAGCGAAGAGCTTTGATACTCGGCATTGAAAATGATATCGCCGGCTTTTATCACATTGCCGGCAGCGTCGAATTCCCAACTGGTATGCCCCGCATCAGGACCATAGCCTGAGAATGTGCGGGTAGTCCTGTCGTAGAATATGTTCGTTTGATACATCTCGAAATCGATGTAGCGGTTACCATTGGTATTATCAAGTGAAACACCGCCAAACATCCAGAGGGAATCAGTGGCCAGCGGGCCATCCCGGCGGATATGAAGCATCATGTCGAGGATATCGTTCTTATCGGGAATGGATTGCGACACAGGACAGCTCCAGTCGGCCGGACTATCACCATTCTTATTGCCGCCCGAAGCGTATACAGTCGAATCATCGTCATGATAATCACGAATAAACACCGCATCAATCCACACATGATTATCCACAACCGTAAAAGGCACCACATTCATGGGTTTATAAAAAGGCAAACGGCGGAAGTTCATATCCGATCCATAGCGGGCCAGGATGCTGGCTGCTCCTGTGGTATCAATCACAGATTTGCCATTGCCTGTACTGCCGGGATAAGTGAACCAGTCATCATTATCCACCAGCACAGCCCCTTCCTTGAAATTGGACCGGAGGTCGGCATCCACCCCGAAATTGGCGCGGATAACAGGCGTAGTGATCTGAGTATGAGCATCAATGGAGCAAAACCCCATCAATAAAAAGGCGGGTAAAAGTGTCTTCATGGGTATCAGTTTTGAAATACGGCAATTTGCCGGTCTTTCGCAGGACTGGATTCAGCACAAAATAGAAAAGACCTGCAGCTTAGTATAGTATTCTTGTAATAAAGCGGACAAAAAAATGACTTCACTCAAAAACTTACGGGTAATCTTTCCTGTGTCAACTCGTATGTTTACCTTATCCCCGTCCTAAAAGAATGTATTAGAATAAGCTATCAACTGCCTCTTTTATGGCACATCCCTTGTTTAATTTTAATCCCTTAATTTAGCCCCTCATTTTTACGACTATGCCATCAAACGCCAATAGACAGTTTTTGGACTTTGAAAAACCGGTTAAGGACCTGATTGACGAAATTGAGAATACGAAGAATCGCCAGGAGAAGACGCATATTGATATGAGCGACATGATCCAGCGGTTGGAACAGAATATCATTGAGAAAAGAAGGGACATCACTAAAAATCTCAGTAGCTGGCAACGTGTGCAGCTCAGCCGTCATCCAGATAGACCTTATACCCTGAAATACATCACCAAGATGACCGAAAATTTCGTGGAGCTGTACGGCGACCGGAATGTGAAGGATGATAAAGCCATGGTGGGTGGGTTTGCTTCATTGAATGGAGAAACGGTGATGATGATCGGTCAGCAAAAAGGAATCAATACCAAAATGCGCCAGCTGCGCAATTTTGGTATGGCCAATCCTGAAGGTTACCGCAAAGCACTTCGCCTTATGAAACTGGCGGAGAAATTCAACAAGCCTATCATTACACTGATCGATAC
>CBHEUU010000230.1:0-7173 GCA_965990355.1 uncultured Chitinophagaceae bacterium | reverse complement strand
GCAAATTATGAGTTTGATGAAGCAGGATATGGAAAAACGCTGGCGAAAGACCGCAATATCACAGCAAAATTCGAGATAGGCATTCCTTATAAAACCGGTAGCAGCACAGGCTTGTTCAAGTTTGGAGGGAAGGCGAGGTTCAAAAAGAAAAGCTATACCATCACCAGTGATGTTTATAGCAGTGAAGGTGGAGTGCCTACAGCGGATCATTTTGACCAGAACCCTGTTAAAGACAAGGTACTGGGAGGCCGGTATGAACTTGGCCGTCCATTGTATGCTTCTGCTTTCAACCGTTTCTTCAATGATAATCCGGGTCTGTTTGAACTGGATGTGGAATCAAAAGCAATTGATGAAGCGCTGGAATCTTACACAGCTAAAGAAGATGTGTATGCAGCCTTTGCCATGGCCCGTCATCAATTCAGGAAAGTTTTGCTGGTAGGTGGTGTGCGTTATGAAAAAACAAAAGTGAAATATGATTCCAAAGATGTGGTGATAGATGCAGCAGGAGACCTGGAAGCCATCAGGCCGGTGAGTGGTTCTTCTGATTATGATTTTATTCTTCCGCAGGTACAGATGAGATATGAATTAAGCAAGTATACCAACCTGCGTGCCTCAGCTACTTATTCCTATGCACGTCCCAATTTCAGCGAGATCATTCCTTCTCAGGAGATCAACCGGGAAGATAATGTGGCGAATATCGGCAATGCCAATCTGAAACCTACCAGCGCGATCAATTTAGATGCCATGCTGGAACATTATTTTGGAAATGTAGGGGTAGTGTCTGCAGGCGTATTCTATAAAAAGCTCGATGATTTTATTTACAGAAAAGTATTGTTCAATTCTCCTTACCCTTTAACTGGTACGCCCATTATTCCAAGCATAGATGTGATACAGGCGCAAAACGGGAATGATGCGAACCTGACTGGTGTGGAACTGGCTTTTCAACGCAAACTGGATTTTCTTCCGGGCTTCCTGAATAAGTTCAGCGTGTATGCTAATTATACCTACACTCATTCCAATGCTAATATCCAAAGCCGCCAGGCTGATCCGAGCAAGCCGGATGCAACGGAGAAATTGCGCCTTCCCGGTCAGGCCAAGCATGTTGGAAATTTTGCATTGGCTTTTGAATCCAAAAAACTGGTGATACGCCTTGCTGCCAACTTCAATGGTGAATACCTGAGTGAAGTAGGTGGTGAGCCGAGCGAAGACCTGTATGTAAAAAGCAGGGTTCAGCTGGACCTGAATGGCAGCTATGCTATCAACCAGCGTTTCAGGCTTTTTGCAGAAGCATTGAACCTGACAAACCAGCCTTTTGAATCTTACCTGGGAAATAAGAACGTGATCAGTCAACGCGAGTTCTATTCCTGGTGGGCAAGGTTCGGGCTTAAGTTTGACCTGCGCGCAAAGTAACTCTGCTATACAATACAATTAACAGCCAAAATATTTTATATGAAATTTACTTATCTCCTGATAATGTCAATGCTGCTGTTTGTTACCAGCTGCGACAAAAAAAATGATGACCTGGTAGAACCTCCTTCTGCATCCGATTTTCCCCAGGTAATTAAATTTGATGATGAGGGTGATGGCGATTTGGAAGACGAAGATAAATTCAGCTTCAAACTTACATTGAATGACAGGGTTGACCCCTCTGGCGATGAACTGGGCGGAACAGTGGTTCCTTTGAAGGAGGATGTGACGGTTTTGTTTGAAGTGAAAGAGTGGGAAGGATTCAATTCATTGAGTGAATATATTAAAGGAGTAAAAGCATTTTACGAAATTGATGACTGTACCACATCGGAAGATGCAGGTATCGATCTGAATGTTTCTTTTGATGCGGCTACAGGAAAAGGAAGTGTAAGATTTCCTAAAGATGTGACAGAAGTGGAAGTGGAATTTGAAACAGATGAAGACCTGTTTGATGATAATGACTTGAATGAAGACGAAAGAAGCATTACCTTGATCGTTACAGGCATTCAACCTGCGGGGAAAACCATCACCTATAATAAAGCTGCTGAATTCAAGTACGAGATATTGGATGATGAAGGGATACATGGAGATTGGGAGCTTGATCATGAAGATGCAGCACAGTTCGCCGCATTCAAGAAATTGTTTGGCATGGTGAATGAAGACATTGCTGATCTGTCGGCCGGCGACGTAGATAAGATCGAGATCAGTGTTGAATACAATGAAGTGAAAGTGGTGGTCGAACTAAAAGAAAAGGAAACGGTGGAAGAATGTGGAGGTACAGAAGAAGTGAATAAGGTGATCGAGATAGAAGCCGACCTGGAAGATCTTTCCACTTTGACCAGCGAGGGGGATATTGAATTTGTGGGAGAACTGGAGTTGGACAATGGAAGTATTGCTGAGTTCGTATATAAAGGAAGCTTTAAGATAATTGGCGGCGACCTTGAATTAGTATTAGTGGGAGAATATGATGATGAGGAAACAGATGAAATAACGCTTCAACTTAAAAAATAATTGACCTGAACATGGAAAGAAAGAAAATCAGCCGGATATATAATATTGTCACTCTTGTTTCAGTAGCTGTGTTAGCGGCTTCCTGTGAAAACAATACGGCTGTAAAGGCAGAAAACACAGATACACTTGCAATTTCTTCGGTTATCCAGCCAGTATTTGTTACGGACACAGTGCCGAATGATACAGACGATCCTGCTATCTGGATCAATAAAGCTGATCCTTCACAAAGTCTGATCATTGGAACAGATAAGGATTCCAGTGGCGGCCTGTATGTTTTTGACCTGAAAGGAAAAATGGATACAGCAAGATCTGTGAAGGGGCTTCAACGGCCCAATAACGTGGATATTGAATACGGTTTGATATTAAATGGGCAGCCGGTAGACATTGCAGTAGCTTCAGAGCGGTTCACCCATAAGCTCCGTGTTTACCGTTTACCGGATATGCAACCGGTTGACAATGGCGGCCTGCCCGTGTATGAAGGAGAAACCCTGCCGGAGCACCGCGACCTGATGGGTATTTCCCTGTATAAAAACAAAGAGGGAAAAATATATGCAATAGCCGGAAGGAAAACAGGCCCTGCAGATAATTACCTCTGGCAATATTTACTGGAAGATGATGGCACTGGTCATGTCCGCGCAAAACTGATCCGCAAGTTTGGAAAATACAGCGGGCATAAAGAAATCGAATCTATCGCCGTGGATGATCAGTTAGGCTATATCTATTATTCAGATGAAGGGGTAGGAGTGCGGAAGTACTATGCCGATCCGGAAAAAGGCAACGGGGAACTGGCTTTGTTTGCAAATAAAAGATTCACGGAAGACAATGAAGGCATTTCCATTTATGCCACGTCGGATACAACCGGTTTTATCCTTGTTTCCGACCAGGGAGCTAACCAGTTCCATATTTTCCGGAGGGAAGGGGATGCCGGTCAGCCTCATGTGCATTCTTTGCTGAGGGTAGTTAAAGTGGCAGCTGCTGAAAGTGATGGCAGTGAAATAGTGGCTTTGCCATTAAATAAGGATTTTCCGGAAGGGCTTTTTGTGGCAATGAGTAATAATAAGACCTTTCATTTGTACCGGCCTGCAGTGATTATAGGAGATTCCTTATTGAAGATAAAATAATGCAAAAAGGTCATTTTGGTTGAAAAAGGATCTTTACGAGTCTTGTTTTTGAATACAACTGTACAATTTTAAAGGATTTGAAACAAAATTGAAACCCCTTTCCTGTGGTTTGACCTAGTTTTCTGTAAGTTTCCATCTGGTTGATACTAGTGGATCGACTTGCTTGACGTATGAAAAGAAAACTTAAACCACTCATCCTGGCAGTGCTTGCTCTTTTTGTCTGCGCTGTCATTTTTATCTGGCAATCCTGGTCGCACAGGCCGCCAAAGCAACAGTTTGTCATCGGCTTCTCGCAATGCGTGGATGATCTTTGGCGTAAAACAATGCTGGATGGGATGAGAAGGGAATTGGCATTCCATCCCAACCTGTCGCTGAAATTCAGGGAAGCGGGTGGGAACAGTGAGAAACAGATCCAGCAAGTCAGGGAACTGTTGAAAGAATCGATTGACCTCCTGATCATATCCCCGAACGAAACGGAGCCACTGACCCCTATCGTGGAAGAGATCTATACCAGCGGTATTCCTGTGATTGTACTGGACCGTAAGATCGGGTCCAAGTTTTATACGGCCTTTGTAGGAACTGATAATTTCGAGATCGGCAAACTGGCAGGTGAATATGCCGCTTCCATGTTTAAAGGCAAGGCCACGATCATAGAGATCTTTGGCCTTACCAAATCCTCCCCGGCAATTGAACGGCACAATGGGTTTGAATCAGCCACCCGGAAATATCCCGATATGCAGGTTGTACAAACTATTTATGGAGAGTGGGAAAGAAATGTGGCAGAAGAAAAAATTGCAAAAGCAATTCCACCTGATCTGAAAGTAGATCTTGTTTATGCTCATAACGACATGATGGCGCTTGGCGCCTATGAAGTTTTCCGCAAAAGAAAACAGTTCCCTATCCCTAAGATAATAGGAGTGGATGGAGTGGCTGGTGAGGGCGGAGGAATGCAGTTTGTTGCTGATGGCCGGCTTGTTGCCACCATGTTGTATCTAACAGGTGGCGAAGAATCGATCCAGGTGGCAAGTAAGATTCTGAACAAAGAAGAGTTCAGGAAAGAAAATTATCTGCAAACCTCTGTAGTGGATACCAACAATGTCCGTCTTTTTCAACTCCAGGCAGGCAAAGTAGCCGGTCAGCAACAACAGATCGAACGCCAGCTGGCAAAGTTGTCGGAACTGACAAGGCTTTCTACCAACCTGCAGACCTTTTTATACATCGTAATCATAAGTCTTGCGCTGGCTATTGTGCTTGGTGGAGTAGCTTTTTATTCATTGCTCGAAAACAGGAAAATAAACCGGAAGCTGAAATCCCAGAATATTGAAATACTTGATCAGAAGAACCAGATCATGGCAATGGCTGCAAAGGAGCATGAAGCAAATGAAGCGAGAAGCAAGTTTTTCACGAATATCTCTCATGAGTTCCGTACACCACTCACACTGATACTTGGGCCGGTAGAGGATATAATGGAAAAAAAGAAAATTCCTGCGGGATCGAATCATTTGGAATTGATCCACAAAAACGCATCCCGTTTATTGCAATTAGTTGACCAGCTGATTGATTTCAGAAAGATAGAAGCTAATAAAATGAAAGTTCAGGCCACCCAGATTGACCTGGTCTCTTTTACCAATGAAATAGTGGAGTCTTATAAACTGATTGCCTCCAAGAAAGACATTGATCTCAAGGTCATTACTAAAGAGCGTTTTCTGAATGTATGGGTTGATCCAACCCTTTTTGACAAAGTCCTGTTCAATGTTCTTTCCAATGCCATGAAATTTACGGAGAGAAATGGAAGCATCACAGTCCATATTCTGAAAAGCACCTATGAAAACCTTGCCATCATCAAAATAGAAGATAGTGGCCGTGGTATGACCAGGGAAGAGCAGGACCGTATTTTCGATCTGTATTACCAGGGCAATAAACCACATACTAGGTCTTCATCAGGGATTGGTTTGGCATTGACAAAAGATTTTCTTGAATTGCATAAAGGCAAGATTACAGTGAACAGTGTGCCAGGTCATGGTTCTACATTTACCATTTCCCTGCAACTTGGAAACGGGCATTTTGAAAAGGATGAGATCAATAATTCCTTTTCAATGGCTGAGTTTGAACACAGCCCCACTCATTTGCTTGAATTGAAACAACAACAGTTTCCCAATGAAAATGGAGTAGAGCTTTCAAGCGTTACACCGGAAAGATCCGTGATGATCATTGAAGACAATGATGATCTCCGGAATTTTTTGAAAGCCAAATTGCATCACTCCTATGAGATCCTTGAAGCTGCTGATGCGCTGTCGGCCAGAGAACAGGTGTTCAATAACCTTCCCGACCTGATCATTTGCGATATCATGCTGCCTGATCAAAGTGGTTTGAACCTGACGCAACTGTTTAAATCGGATATCAGGACATCACATATCCCTATTATTCTTCTCAGTGCCCAAACCAATATTGAGCAGAAGATCGAAGGAATGAGAAACAAAGCGGATGCTTATCTAACAAAGCCATTCAACATACATTACCTTGATGAAACTATTTCGAGCCTTTTAGCGAACAGGAACAGGTTGAGGGATCATTTTATCACCGATCCAGGTGGATTGACCAATGGGCAGGGTATAAAGAAAGGGGAGAAGAAATTCCTGAATGAATTTTCGACATATATCGAAACGAATATTGGCAATCCCAATCTTTCGGTAGATGATATTTGTAAAAATATCGGGATTTCCAAGGTGCAATTGTACCGGAAGGTAAAAAGCAGCTTAGGGATAAATGTGAACGATTATATATTGAATACCCGGTTGAATAAAGCAAAATATCTTCTACAGAATGACAGTTTAAGCATCAGCGAAATTTCTTACATGGTTGGCTTTTCATCGGCCAGTTATTTTTCAACAGTGTTTAAAGGGAAATTTAAAGTAACTCCGAAAGAGTTCAGGCAGAATTGATCTCATTCAAAGTCTATCATGCTTTCAGTTTCGTCATGCAACGATCGCCCTCTGTCATTTCAACGTCAGTAAAACGTATAATTCACGTGAATTACTGTGAAAAAACAACCATCAATATTTCCCGTGTAACTACTTTTATCCGGTCATTTAATGATGTCCGACTTAATCATGCATGTATACGGTATTAATTCAAACGAACGGATTAGCGTCATCGCAGTACTTGGATTCTTAAGTATTGGAATAATACTGGTTTTGAAAAACCAAGTTTCACTTCCTTCATGGGTTCCCGTTCCTTCGGCGTTTGCAGTGTTCTCAGGGTTAATCTTGATCTTTGACAAATATGCCTGGAAATGGAAAGTCTTTAACGGGATGGTTATTCAAACGCCTGATATAAATGGACGCTGGAGAATGCTCATGAAGTCATCCCTCGATAATTACCAGGACGAATATGAAGGCACATTGACGATCACTCAAACATGGACCAAGATTTACCTTTTTCTGGATGGGGAGAAAGCTACAGGGAAATCAACCATGGCGTATATCGAGATACATACAGCAGGAGCGTTCACGTTGAAATGGGAATATCTATCAGAAAGAAAACCCCAGTTTGCTGGAAAAGAATATATGCATTA
>CBHEUU010000229.1:0-7206 GCA_965990355.1 uncultured Chitinophagaceae bacterium | reverse complement strand
TTTGTTCATATTTTCTGCTGACATGCGGTGTCACATGCACTTCAATTTCTTCGGGGAAGTCCATTTTAAACCGGCTGTATTTAACAGGAATGGAACGCTGGAAATACCAGTCGATAAGACCCATGCCTACATGCTTGTATTTGTACTCAATGATAGAACCTACTTTAACAGCAGGAAAAGTGAATACTTTTTCTGAACTTCTTTTATTCAGTTTCTTTTCATACACCAGCTTTTTCTCCAGCTTGGTGACAACGATATTGCCATTGTCATCGAGATTATAGGTTTGCGCTTCGAGGCCGGTGATATCCTGGTTATTGTTCTGGCTGATATAGTTAAGATGCACATTAGCCCAGTCAAGCCCTTTTTCTGTAAGTATTTTTATGCGCATCCTTCTTTTCATATCAAGGCCTGAACCGATAATGAACTCCAGTTGGGCATCATCAACAAGAACCAGCGCTTCGGCTTTTTCATCAAAAGAACACTCTTTCATTTCAAGCTCGGCTTTCTCTACTTTCCCGAAGGCAGGAAGCTCAGGTTCGGTTTTCTGGGCAATAGAGAATAGGGCAGTGCACAACAATAAAGTGAGCAGGGTTGACTTTTTCATGCGGTTTGGTGTGTAGTGGTGGTTAAATCTGGCCGGGCGGCCGGGTTGTCGGTGTATAAAAACGTTTAGTCGGTTAAGATATTGAATGACGCAGCAAAATAGAGAAGATTATTTGCTTAGGCAAGAGACTAAGTGGAAACACTTGTTTTTAGGTATATAGGGACAAAAAAATCGCCACGGAACTTTGCGTCCGTGGCGATATCTATTGTGAAGAGGAAGAAACTCCTTGTCAAATTACCCGTCCTGCAGAAGCACTCCGCGCCCTTGATTTCGATGATTTTTTCATATCATCAGCTGTAGGTTCACCAAGAATGATCTTGCCAAAACTGGAGCGGATAGTAACCTTTGATGCTCCGCTGCCTGATTTTCCTTCAAATACTTTATCTGAATCCGGGCCGTAACGGTCGGGTGTATCAGTGCGCACCACCCCGATGGAAGCACGGTCAATAAAGCTGCCGAAGCTGGTACGGATGGAATAATTGGCGGAAAGATTGCTTGCCGGTTTCAGGTTGATCGTGCTGTACGACTCTTTCAGATCAAGAGAAGTAAGATTGTTGGGCAATACGATCCTGGAGCTGTCGCAAAATTCCATTTTGATCTTGTTGGTACCAGACAGGTTCTCGATCTGGATTTTGGAAAATTTAAACGTGGCATCAATATCTGCAATGCTTTTGATCTGCGCTTTCCCGAATTCAATATGAATATCTTTTACAGTACCCAGTGATCCGGCAGCCAGGTTGCCAAATTTATTGGAAATGGATACCGCGCCCTTATAATCGGGCAGTTCTATATTACCAAAACTATTCTCCAGGTCCAACGGAACGGTCACCGGTAAATGCACTTCATAATTGATATGCATATTGGTGCTGCAATTGTTGCAGGACATCCCTTTTTTGGATTCGATAGTGGTTTTAAAGCGGATTGTATTCCCGCTTTGGTTATCGGAAACATCGATCGATTCAAATGTATGTTCCGCCATTTCCTTATTATTTGAGGCAACTTCAATCTTAACGTCCACTTTTATTTCATTCTTGTCCCAGGCAATGAATTTTACATGGCCAAAAGTGTTCTTGATATCAAGCGTATTGCCGCTGGCAGGATAGGTTTTGGAGATCGCTCTCTCTTTCGTAAACTCCAGCTTTTCGTTTTTTTGCGCCTGCACCAGGCTCGTCAGCAGCAGGACTGCGCTAAAGGCGACGATAGTTTTCTTTATCATGACTTTCTTGTTTAGGGCTATTGTATTCTGAAATAATTGATAACTGTTTTGATAAAAGCTCTGCCTGCAATTGCAGGTTATGCATTATGGCCTTGATCAGGATCTCGCGGTTGGGTGATTTCATTGCCTGCTGTTTCAATACCCGGCAGGAACTGTCCAGCGTAGCCAGGTCCTGAGTAAACTGATCGTACAATTCAGGCTGACTTGCAGAAAGTGTTTTTAATTCTTCCTGCTTTTTCTCGATAGCCTGATAGATAGGGCCGGCCTCGGCTGCATATTCCGGATCAATGGCATTGATATCATAAACGGATCCTTTGCCGGAATGATCGCGTGTGTTTTTACGGACAATCTGTTGATCATCCCTATTTCCTTTCCAGGCAAAAAGATAGAAGCAGGCAACCGCAGTCAGGAAAACGGCTGCAGCGGCCGACCATCGGTAAATTTTTTTTAAAGGGGAGCGTTTTCCGGTTTGCAGGGCCGGAACTGAAGCACTGATCCGGTCCCAGGCGCTTTCGGATGGCTGCTCGTCATCAAACGCATGCCGGTTATCCCCGATAAATTGTTTTAATTTCTTACTCATGTGCTTTTTGTTTTTTCAACAAGCCAATCAGTTTTTGCTTGCCACGGATATACTGTGTACGCACAGTAGACGGAGCCAGCTGCATGATATCTGCTATCTCTTCCTGGTCGTAACCTTCCAGCAGGTAAAGGCTTAATACGGCCCGGTAACCATCAGGAAGGGATTGTAATGCTGTTTTTATAGCGTTCACATTGTAGTCAATCTCTTCTTCGCTCATTTCTTCATCCTGTGAAAAGTCAAGTTTTTCCGGCTCCAGCTCCACGAGGGTCAGCCGTCTTTTTTTGATAAGGCCAATGCTTTTGAATACTACGATCTGCTTGACCCATGCCCCAAAAGTGGATTGCTGGCGAAAGGAACTGATCTGCATAAATGCATCTGTAAAGGATTCCTGCAGGATGTCTTCTGCATCTGCTGTATTATTGGTGATCCGCAG
Source organism: uncultured Chitinophagaceae bacterium (assembly GCA_965990355.1). Classification (GTDB taxonomy): domain Bacteria; phylum Bacteroidota; class Bacteroidia; order Chitinophagales; family Chitinophagaceae; genus Terrimonas_A. The sequence continues at coordinate 4,373 of CBHEUU010000229.1, read as the reverse complement.
GGCCGTATTATACATAGCCCTCGCGTATCTCTCGTATAACAAGCGATAGGCAGTCTTATCTCCCTTGATGCATTGCTCTACCAATACATCAGCAGTTGGTATCATTCCGGTAATCTCCAGGCAATTGCTTTTCTATAAAGTAAGGAAGATTTAAGGAATGTTGCATGGCCGTTCATATTTTTTTGGGCGGGGACTGAGGCAGGAGCGGGGGAGTCCTTCTATAAAACAAAAAAGCTCCACATTCCTGTGAAGCTGGCTCTTTGAGAGAGTATGATTAGTTTACCGCATCCAAATCGAAATGCGTTAATGAAATACCTTTTAGCAAACCTTTTTTGTCAAATACCAAATAAATATACAGGTCGTTTTTTTGATACACTAATTTATATTCTGTTTTGCCATTGCCTGTATCAACATATCCTTTATTGTATAAGACATAGCCGGTAAATTTTTTTTCACAATCCGCAACCTCCGTTTTATTAAAAACGAGATCATAAGGCAAACCTGATACGATCGCTGCATCATTTTTTGCTGATAGAAATATATCACTTACTGTATTGTTATCCGTATAGGCAGTTATAACCAGGCCGGAACGTGTAGTCCATTCATGTTCTGTTCCATACACCTCATTTTTTTTGATGCCCGGTTTTACTTTAGCGACAGCAGTTATTTTTTGAACGGTTTGCGGGAAAACGAACGCTGATTTACTATCAAGCAGGGTTTTTATGCCCGCATCTTTTTGGGCAATAGCATTAAGGCCAAAAAACAAGGAGAGTACGATTAGGGATGTTTTCATAAATTAAGGAGATATTAGTATTATAATCTATTGCACCGAAGATATCAATAATATTGCCAATAACACAGTTCGCCGTAAATATTGAGGATTATCGTTGATCCACCTCAGACCAACAACGCCTCATACAGCACTTCCACCGGGTGCTTTGCCTTTTTTCCTGTGCCATCCTTGATCTGGTGGCGGCAACTGGTGCCGGGAGCCGCGATAATAGTATCATCAGTGGCATTGCGCACGGCAGGCAATAAAACCAATTCACCTACTTTCATGGAAAGCTCATAATGCTCTTTTTCATAACCAAAACTTCCTGCCATTCCGCAGCAGCCGGATGGTATGACCTCTACGCTGTAATTTTCGGGGAGTGATAACAATTGTTGTGAAGGGTCAACTGAAGAAAGGGCTTTTTGCTGGCAATGCCCGTGTAATTTTACATGCTTTTTTTCTTTGGTAAACGATTGTGCAGTGATATGCCCTTTTTTTATTTCTGACGCAATGAATTCGTCTATGAGATAAACGTGTTTGGACAATGCTTTTGCGTTTTCATACTGGTCATCATCAGCCAGGTCTATATACTCGTCGCGAAAAGTTAATATAGCAGAAGGCTCAATGCCCAGCAGGGGAGCATCGGCACTGATCAGTGGATATATAGAGCGGATATTTTTATTGGCGATCTTTTTTGCCTGGCGAAGCAATCCTTTCGAAAGCCAGGCCCTGCCGCTTTCAGTGTGTTCGGGGATGATCACTTCATAGCCCAGCTTATCCAGCAATTGTATCGCTTTTATGCCGATAAGTGTGTCGTTGTAATTAGTGAACTCATCGCAGAACAGGAAGACCTTCCTGCTTTTTCCCGTACGTTCTTTTTCCCTGCTCCACCCGCTATGCCATTTTTTCAAGGTTATTTTGTACAGGGTGGGCATGGAGCGCTCCACCGCAAAACCGGTTGTGCGTTTTACCCATTTGCTTACCACAGAATTCGTCATCACAAAATTGTAGAGCCCAGGCCAGATAGCGCCTGCTGCAGAACTATTATTAAAACCGGCAATCAGTTTTGCACGCAACGGCACTCCATTCGAATCATAGTAATGCTGCAGGAATTCTGCTTTTAGTTTGGCTACATCCACATTGCTGGGGCATTCTGATTTACAGCCTTTGCAACTAAGGCAAAGGTCCATTACTTCATAAATCTCTTTATGATCAAAACGGTTGAGCTTGTCTGAATTGGTAAGGAATTCACGCAATATATTGGCGCGGGCACGGGTGGTATCCTTTTCATTCCTGGTGGCCATATAGGAAGGACACATGGTGCCGCCGCTCAACTGCGTTTTCCGGCAATCGCCGCTGCCATTGCATTGCTCGGCATGTTGCAGGATATCCTGGTTGTGAAAACGGAAAACAGTTTTGAAAGCTGGTGTTTGCTGGCCTGGTTTATAACGCAGCATGCTGTTCATCGAAGGCGTGTCAATGATCTTATTAGGATTGAAGATAGCGGGAGGGTCCCATGCTTTCTTAATCTCTTTCAGCAACTGGTAATTTTTTTCACCCACCATCTGCCTGATGAACTCACCACGAAGACGGCCATCACCATGTTCGCCGCTCAGAGAACCCTGGTATTTTTTTACCAGCGTGGCTATTTCTTCTGCGATCGTTCTGAATAATTGATTTCCCTGTTCTGTTTTAAGGTTGATGATCGGCCTTAAATGCAATTCACCTGAACCAGCATGTGCGTAGTGTACAGAGTACAAACCATGTTTGTTCAATATTTCATTGAATTCGCGGATATAGGCTGGCAGGTCCTGCACATCCACCGCAGTATCTTCAATTACAGGCACCGCTTTTTCATCACCAGGCAAATTGCTTAATAAACCAAGACCGGCTTTGCGGAGTGTCCATATTTTTTTGCTGTCATTCCCGAATAAAAGCGGGAAATGATAACCAAGCCCGGCTGCTTTCATTTCAGCTTCGCACTGTTGTGCTTCTGCAATAATTTCTTCACGGGTGTTGCGCGCAAATTCAATGACGAGAATAGCACCCGGATCACCCTGCACGAAGAAACGGTTCTTTTGCTGTTCAATATTATTCTTGGTGCATTCCAGTATATAATGATCGATCAGTTCACTGGCGCTGATACGGTATTTTACTGCCACAAGGTTTGCACGCAACGCTTCATCAATGGAGTTGAAATGCACACACAGCAATCCTGTTTCTTTTGGCGGCATCGGTACTACATTCAGTTTGATTTCCGTGATAAAAGCCAGTGTGCCTTCTGATCCGGCTATCAGCGAACAGAAATTGAAGTCGGGACCGCCTGCTGTAAAGGGCGCCATTTCCAGCAGCAGATCAACAGCATAACCGGTATTCCTTCTCTCCACCGTTTTCTTCGGGAACTCTTTTCTTATTTCAACCTGGTTGTCGTAATTGCCGAGCAGGCTTCGTACCGTTCTGTAAATAGAAGCTTCCAGTGTATTGCCTTCACATTTGCGGTGGAAGGTGTCAAGGTCGACAGAATTGAAAACAGCTTCGCTGCCATCGCTCAGGATTGTTTTTACTTCCAGCAGGTGTTCGCGGGTACTACGGTATACCACAGAATTGGAACCGCAACTGTTATTGCCCACCATGCCACCGATCATCGCGCGGTTGGCAGTGGAGGTTTCCGGTCCAAAGAAAAGATCATGCTGTTTCAGGAATACATTCAACTCATCACGGATCACGCCGGGTTCAACCCGTACCCATTTTTCTTCTTTATTCAGTTCAAGTATCCGGGTGAAATTTTTAGATACATCCACCACAATGCCTGAGCCCACCACCTGGCCCGCCAGTGAAGTGCCGGCAGTACGGGGAATCAATGAAGTTTTATGCTCACCCGCAAAACGGATAAGCTTGCGCAGGTCTTCTTCTGTTTTAGGTATGGCTACTGCCAGTGGTAATTCACGGTAGGCAGAAGCGTCGGTGGCGTACAAGGTACGCATGGTGGTATCAAAATGCAGTGTTCCGTCCAGTGATGCAGCCAACTGTCTCAGCAGTTCATTCATGGTATACGATGACATTCGCCAAAAATACGTCAAGCGCTAAAAATTCCGGCCTTCTATTAGTCTACTTTTTTAATGGATAACCTATTTCCCAAATATGTCCGAAGGGATCGGCGAGTTTTCCTATTTTCCAGTCTTCTTCTGCTGTCACCGGGCAGATCTGCGTAGCACCGGCTTTCAGTGCACGCGCAAAAACAGCATCAGGATCGCTGACAGTCAGCACTATTCGAACGGGGCTTCCACCAATGGTTTCAGGAGACCGGTTATCAAATTCAATTTCTTCATCTCCTATCCAAAATTCAGCGCCTGCAATAGCGAGCTGTGCGGTCAGTTTTCCATCAGGCCTTTTGTAATGGGCCAGTTCAGTAGCTCCGAGCCCTGTTGTGTAGAATTCAACGGCCTTGCTGCCATTTTTTACTACGAGGAAAGGCATTATAGTAGTTGATATTTCAGGTTTACTGCTTACCATTTATAAAGATTTAGGATACTCCAATTTAACTTTAAAAACTCGGATATCAATCCCTTAAATTTCTCTTGAATATTTATTATTGTTTTTT